>JAEZDW010000348.1 GCA_023417955.1 Bacteroidota bacterium | reverse complement strand
GCCCAACGGTTCCCTATGCGCGGCCGGGGATTCTATGCAATCAAAGGCAGGGTAGTGGAAGAGTTCGGAGCGCCCTCAATAGAGGTAACATCGATGGAAAAGTTGCCTATGATCAACAAACGGGCTGAGGAATTTATGCGTGAAAGTAATTACGAGGCACACCACGAATAAATGCGACGAAATTTTTCGTTGCCGTCAAGCACCTTTTGGAATTAAATATCCGCTTTCTTCAGCTTCCAGTAACTTACGTAATTGAAAATGAAAGTCCAGGTGGCAACAATGAGCACAGTCAACGGGCTCACATAATCCTGTATCTCCTGGAATGCATAACGCGGGAATGGCCAGGCTATCAAGTCCCAGATCGACTGCATCGGAAAGAATTGTACAATCCACGGAAGATGATCGTCGATGTTTGCCAGAATAATCATCTCAATCATTTTCGACAACAGCAGCAAAATGATCGTGAGTCCGGAACGCTGAACGAGTACGCCAAGCATCAGCGCATACGACAGGAAGAAGAATATTTCAAGAAAGTATGCCGGAAAGAATTCAAGATCTGTAACTACTTTGCTCCATTCGATTGATGGACTGTAGATCATTCCTGTAACCAACCCGATTACAAAGATCATGACCACACTCATCAGAGCGAGTAGTACGTTGGTCAGTATCTTGGAGAGCAGGAATTCGAAACGGCTCAATCCGTCTATCACGTTTTGTCTAACGGTCCGGTATGCAAACTCATTGGTAACGGAAATAACCACCATAATCCCAAGGACTACCTTAAGAAAACCACCGACCCAGATAAGGTTCGTCCATACATCGGGGAAATGATACAGTGGAATGCGGTCGATGTTTAACTCCTGACCGAAATCCTCGAAAGTCCGCGCGATCCATTTGAGTGCTTCCATACCACTAGCAGCACCGAAGCCCAACGTGACAAAGTACAGACCACATACCACCCAGAATGTGCGGTAGCTGGTCATTTTCTTGAGATCTATTTTCAGTAGTTCGATCATGACTTTTCCGATTCAGAAAGGATTTCCAGAAACATTTTCTCAAGACTCTTCTTCTGCGTAACGAGGTGGTTGGCAACAACGCCTTTTTCGAACAGGAACCTGTTGAGGTCCTTGCTTTGAAACCCCTCTTTCAACGTAACCTGGAACTTGTTGTTCTCTTTTACAAGCGATGACATGCCGGAGAAATCAACCAGGAGCGAATCAAGATTATCAGCTTCTGCGCCAACCTCGACGATCTCGGCACCTCGCCCGACGTCGTGCACAGGACCTGTGTGAACCAGGTTTCCTTTCTTAAGAACGCAGAAGTGTGTACATACTTTTTGTACTTCGTCGAGCAGGTGGCTTGCAAGAATGATTGTCTTACCGTCTTCAGCAATCTTTTTGATCAGACCCCGGATTTCGGCGATGCCCATTGGATCGAGTCCGTTTGTGGGTTCATCCAGTATCAATACCGTTGGATTGTTAAGCAAAGCTGACGCGATTGCGAGCCGTTGCTTCATCCCAAGTGAATATGTTCTGTATTTGTCGTCCCTCCGTTCAGTTAGTTCCACAATCTCAAGCACCTTTGGAATGTTGTCCGCAGGGCATTTTTTGATCATGGCATTGAGTTCAAGATTTTTTTGACCGCTCAGGTACGGATAGAAAATCGGGTGTTCGAGTACTGCACCGATTTTTCTGCGAACCTCGGGCGTAGGGTCCTCGCCAAACCATTTGAATCCCCCCGATGTGGGGTTGACAACGCCCATTAACATACCTAGAGTCGTTGTCTTACCGCTTCCGTTGGGTCCGAGCATGCCAAATACTTGTCCGCGGTGGACTTCCATGCTAAGATTATTGACAGCGCGGATGCGTCCAAAATGTTTGGTTAATCCCTGGATTGATAGAACAGCGTCAGTCACGGCTTTTGAATTTACATCCATTTGTCGGGATGTATGTGCATCAATTACAGCCATCATCAATCTTTAGTGAATGACTTGATTCTTTGCCCGATTTCCGTGCCTTCGTCCAGGCTTTTGTAAAAAGAAGTGATTTTATCCAGAGCTATACTGCCTACAATGTCGAGGACAAAAAGGTTGGTCGAATCGTTAACCGTAACCACCATGCCTTTTGTCTTTCCGTTTTCTTCTTTGAGGAACACATCGAAATTCTTGCCCTCAAAGCGGCTTGTCATGATTTCTTCAAATGCTTCTGATTTATATCCGCTGATAAGTTTCTTGTAGTCGGTATTTCCAAACTTGGTTTTGTCGATCATCAGAAACTTCATTTTTTCAATGTCTTTTATCAGCGCGTCGAAGTCAGGATCGCCGGATTGATTAAGCATCCTTAACGTGTTGTTATAAAAGAACAGCGAGAGGGCTTCTTTGTTGTTTTCGTGGAGCTTCTCTGTAGTCTTGCTTTGTGCGAAAGAAACAAGGCAGACGCAAAGGCACAAAGATGTGAGGAGGTAACGCATGTGTATTGTGGTTAAAGGCTTTGATTAAAACAAAAAAGCACACCGCCATTATGGACGGTGTGCAAGCTGCAATGTTGTAATTACTTGGTTTTCTTTTCCATCTTCTCAAGATTCTCCAGACCTTTTACGTCCATTTTCTTTCCGATACGCGATACCTGTGAGAGGTCGATTTCTCCAAAGAGACTCAGCACCATGAAGTCTGTGTTACCACCCATAACCATAATCAATTCGGAGATCGTTCCGTTTTTGTTTTCCTTGATGAGGAACTTCATGTCCTTGTCTTTGTCGCGGACAGACATCAGTTCTTCGTAGTCTTTAACAGGAATGAGTTTGAAGGCTTCTTTGTAAAGTTCGCGTGCGTTACGGGCATCTTCTTTTGCGAGTATACGCAGTCCTTTCAGTTTGCTTATTGCGTTCAGGACTTCTTTGTCTTCAGGGGATTCAGCATCTATCTTCGTAAAGAGGTTGAACATTTTCGAAGAGACTGTTACCTGACTGAATGAATCGTCATTCTGGTATTTGGAAAAGAACTGGGAAATAGCATCCTGAGCATACGCGCCCGACATGATCATCAGAAAGGATACTGCTGCAATTACGTGTTTCATATTTCGTCAATTAAGATTTTTTAAATGCTTTTTATAGTTGTGATTCGTTTGAATCTGATTTCTGAATTTCTTCGCGTGCCTCGTTGAAGAGGTTGATCTTTTTTGCTTCCTCCTCAGCTTTTCCGAATCCTTTCGCAATCATCTTAAGTGCTTTTTTGGTTTCTTCGAAAGCCAACTGCGGATCGTCGTAAGTATCTACGATTTCCTGGTCAGTCGTTTTGCGAACTTCGGTGCGGATAAAGTATACGGCGACAAACAAGACGACGATTCCGGCAGCGATGCGCATTGAATTGCGAACGAGTTGAACCACTTTTCCCGGCTTCTTTACCGTCAGCCGCGATACGACTTCCCTGTCAAACGCAATGTCGTCTACTGAATTTTTTTTGCTTTCGCGAAAATATCGGAATAGCGCAGCGGCCTGCTGATGTTCTGATAGTACATGTTCGCTGGCAAAGTACTCGTGAAGCTCGCGCTCTTCCTCGAGAGTAGTTTCGCACTCCCAATACCTGGCCAACAATTCATCAATTCTTCTGGAGTCCATAAGCGTTGATCTTCATAAGTTTTTCCCTGACTGCATTCCGCGCACGAAACAGACTGACCTTAACCTGGTTCATATCGATTTCCAGGATGTCGCTGATTTCGTTATATGAGTATCCTTCGATATCCCGAAGGTGTATCACCTGACGCTGCTTTTCGGGCAGCCCGGCGATCAGCCTGCTGATTTGTTGCATACTTTCATCGGCTTCTGTTGATTCAAGTGGTGTCTGCGAATCGTGCTGAACATCATAGAGCGCTTCAATCGGTTGGGTCTGGCGTCGTGTCATCGATCGAATCCGGTCCAGCGACAGATTTCGCGTGATGCGCATACACCATGCTTCCCAGTTCTGCACACCTTCCATTTGGTCGCGCCCATTCCAAACCCGGATAAAGACCTCCTGAACTACGTCCTTTGCTTCCTCCTCGTTGTTTAGAAACCGGAGTGCGAAGCGGAACAGTTTATTCTTGACTGGTAAAACCCGATTTTGAAAAGCTTCGATGTTCATCCGTTCAGTTTCAAATACTAGACGCCAGGGTATGGTCGATGTTACAAGTGCCCGTAACAAATCATCGAAAAATAAAAAGGGATCCTGCCGGACCCCTTTTTTAGTGTGATTTCGCATTTTTTAGTCTGCTGGCACGAGTCGTACCAGCAGTCCGGGGTTCTCTGTAGCTACATAAATATAACCATCAGAACCCTGTTCAACCGCGCGTACACGACCGATTTTGTCGAGGAGCTTCTCTTCGCCTACGTATTTGCCATTGTTCAATTCAATCCGCGTTACGTGCGTATGTGCAAGAGCTCCTGCCAGCAGGTTATTCTTCCAGTTCGGAAATTTGTCACTATCTACTTTTGCGAGCCCGCAAGGAGCTATCGACGGAACCCAATAGCGGACAGGCTGTTCCATTCCTTCTTTCTCCTGAATATCTGTGATTGGAGTGCCGTCATAGTTTATGCCATAGGTTATGACAGGCCAGCCATAATTCTTTCCTTTTTCCACGCGGTTGAGTTCGTCACCACCCCTGGGGCCATGTTCAATGTCCCATAGGGTGCCCGTTGCATCATCGTAAACCACGCCCTGCGGATTTCGGTGGCCGTAGCTCCAGATTTCAGGTTTGGCTACTTCCTGCCCGACGAATGGGTTGTCCGAAGGCACACGGCCATCTTCATGCAGCCGAAGCACCTTGCCAAGATGGTTACCCAGATTCTGAGCGTTTTCTTTGGTGCCGCGCTCGCCGCTTGAGAAGAAGATGTAACCATTGCCATCAAATACAACGCGTGACCCGAAATGCACACCTGAATCATTGGTTGGCTCTGCCTGGAACAATTGCTCCAGATTCGTAAGGTTGTTTCCTTCCAGCTTTGCGCGTGCCACAACGGTACCACCACCGTTATCACTTTTTTTGGCGTACGTCAGATATATCCAGCCGTTGTTTTTATAATCCGGGTGAAGCTTGATGTCCATTAGTCCGCCCTGCCCATGCGCATAGACGTCGGCTACAGTGATAGTCTCCTCAAGCAACTGCTTGTCCTTTATTATGCGGATGACGCCTTCGCGTTCCGTTACAAGGATGCGTCCATCAGGAAGAAAAGCAATTCCCCAGGGGTTCTTAAGTTCTGCCGTGAGTGTATCTACTCTGAATTTGTGTTTTTGAGATTCAATTACCGGTCCGGTAAACGTTTCCTCGGACCGCTGACCCTGCTGTTCCTTGTCATTGCAGGCATACAAGGTGAGCAGTGCAGTGGCCAATACAACCAGTTTTTTCATAAAGTGAAATCTGCTTTTTAATGTTAAGATGTGGCTATAAACGGCTGCGAAAATACACCAAAACGGTAATTGAGACTACCGGATTATATATGTGCGCTCCATTTCTTCCGTAGAGGGAGGCCTTACCTTCTGCGCCCGAAAATTCTGAGCAGGTAAAGAAAGAGATTAATGAAGTCGAGATAAAGGGTAAGTGCACCCAGAATTGCTTCCTTGTGGTCTTCATCGGTCCCTTCGTTCCCGATAATATTCGTATGCTTGAGTTTTTGTGTATCGTAAGCCGTGAGGGCAGTGAAGAGCAATACCCCAACGCAGGTTGTGATCCAATAGAGCATCGTGCTTTTGAAAAACCAGTTTACCACGCTCGCAATGATAAGGCCGATCAGTGCCATAAACAGGAGGTTTCCCCATTTGCTGAGGTCTGTCTTGGTAAAGTATCCGTAGACACTCATCGCACCGAACGTTCCGGCGGTGATAAAGAATGTTGAACCTATCGATTCGGCGGTGTATAACACAAAAATCCCCGAAAGTGTCAGTCCAAACAATATTGAATAGACGATAAAAATGACCGTTGCAGTTGTCGCTGACATCCGGTTGATCAGACGGCTTAGTACACCTACGGCAATCAATTGCAAAACTACCAGACCGATCAAAACGTAACGGTTCCCTATGATGAGGCCGGTAAGTTGCTCCGAACTGGCGGTGTACGCGGCTACTGCGCCGGTAATAACCATGGCAAGTGACATCCAGCTGTAGACTCTGACCATGTATCGCTGATTCTCTGCAGCGACCTGATCAACTGAAATTGATTCGTGGCTCATAAAGGCAATTCGGAGTGAAAGATAAGCAATCGAAACGAAATCGGGAATGCCGATCTGTTTCCGTAAGCGTCACGTAAGTTTTTGCGAGAGATTCTCCGGTTACACGACGGCCGGGATCAGGGGGACATATCCTGTCAAAGATTCGGAACTTTCACTGGCCGGTGCTAATTTCAGCCAAATTTGCATTTATGTACAACACGCTGCTCCATGCTCACTCTTTGTTACGGTACTTCATTCTCCTTACCCTTTTGGTGGTGATAATCCAATCAATCCTGGGAATGGCGAAGAAGACCCCATTTGGAAAATGGGACGATAAAGCAAGTCTCTATCTGCTGATTTTTACGCACATCCAACTTATCGTGGGTTTGATACTGTACTTCGTAAGCCCCTGGGTACGGTTTGCCGAAGGCGCCGCCGCAGATGCTGGTGTACGCTATTGGACCATGGAACACATTTCAGGGATGGTTGTTGCTGTAGCGCTCATCACCGTCGGCAGAATTCGTTCGAAACGCAAGTCAAATGATGTTGACAGGCGCCGCGCCTTGCTGGTGTTCAATGTGATTGCGTTAATAGTTATCATGGTCGTCCTTGCAATAGGGCCCCGCGGGATACTCGCAATGACAAGACCCTGATTATTTCCTTCGGATCGTGCAGCCGGTAGGACGAACTTCTGGCGTTTTTATCGGGTTTCCTGCGATCAGCGCGTCGATAGCGTCTTTCAGATAAGAATGTCGAACGTCGGCTTCAACCTGTGCGTTGTCGTCGATTGCACCTGAATACACTACAGAAAACTTCCCATTGTCGTTTTTCACCAAGAATGCCTGCGGGCTCTTGGTTGCCCCAAGTTGCTTCATCAATATTTGATCCTTATCGGCCAGATAGGGAATCTCAACGCCGTAGTCCCTGGACTTTGCTTTCATGGCCGGAATTGCTTCCGCGGGTTCGACATTTGCGTTAACAAGAACGACAGGAACCTTGTCGCGATAGGTTGAAGCCAGTTTCCGGACACGTTCACGGTAATGCTCATCATACGGACAGGCATTGCTTGTGAAAATGAAAACAAGGCCCTCACACGATGGAAATGTGTTCAACGAAACTTCATGGTCGTTCACGACATTAGTCAACGAAAAGTCCTGAAGCGATTGCGCTTTCGCGAGGATCGAGGCAAAAGCCAGGACCGCGATTAAGATAGATTGTTTCATTCCGTATTAGTTAGGTTCGGCATGCGCGTCGTCTGGCGGCAGCGTGAATGACAAAACAAAATTGTCGAACACCCGGTAATACAAATTTACCATGCTTTGATCAGGTCCGACAATTATTCTGCCAGGAATATAACCTTCGTTTTTTAGCTGAAAAGGCAGGATTTGAAGGTTTTCTGCAAGTGTAAGGTCTTTTTTACCATATAATTTGATCATCGCTTCCTTGGCGCACCAGTAGACGCAATGCTTTGCTATGTCATCCCCTGCATCTTCAAGTTCCATAGCCGAAAGAACGCGATGGGCGATGCGAATGAGTTTGGGTTTGGGTTGTTCCAGGTCAATACCCACTTCATTAGATTGATCAACGATTACGGCAACGTAGGGAAATGAATGACTTAGCGACAAGCGATGCGAGGATCCGATAAGATTAGGCTTGCCGTGTTCATTCTTGGCTATTCCCTGATAGGGGATTCCCAGCCCTTCCAGTAGGTGCCGCGTTAGTAGTCGCCCTGCTATCCATTCAATGCGTTTTCTTTCGTGGGTAATCGTTTCGGGGACGTGCTCAAAATGCGCCAGCTTTTCAGCGAGATCGGCGGCCGACTCGGTGATCTGCCACAATCCCCAGCACCTACCCTTACTGCTAACAACTTTTTCAACTGGCATTGTCGAATTACGCGGGATGCATTGGTAAAAGATTCGGAAAATTAGAACTTTCGACCTTCAATAAAAAGCATGTCTCAGGTCGCGATACAAAGACTGCATACGATCACAGGTCACAACGACTGCATCTACACGATAACCGGAGGACTAAACGCTGAGCGTTTCTTCTCCGGATCAGGTGACGGGATGGTTGTATCGTGGGACTTGAACGATCCAGAAAGCGGGCAACTGATTGCACGACTGCCTCACTCGGTGTATGCACTACACATTCATGCGGCAACAGGTTTGCTCGTAGCAGGTCATAATTACGAAGGAATTCATTTGCTGGACTGGCAGACTAAAAAGGAAACAGGTTCGTTAAAATTCACAGATGCTGCCATATTTGACATCAAATCTGCCGGCAACACCGTATACGCAGCAACGGGTGATGGTTCGATAGTAATGATTGATGCCGAAAAGCTTGCGATCCGAAAACGAGTGACGCATTCAGAGAAAAGCGCCAGGTGTATTGACATCAATACAGATAACAACGAGATCGCGGTGGGCTACAGCGACAACTTCATTCGGGTGTTCGATTTGGATCTGAACTTGCTGGCTGAATGGGAGGCCCATGAAAACTCCGTGTTTACGGTCCGGTATTCACCTGACGGAAAACAGCTCTTCAGCGGGTCGCGGGACGCGCGATTAAAGGTGTGGGAAGCGTCTGATAAACACACCAAAGTCGCTGAGGTTGTGGCACATATGTTCGCGATTAATCACCTTGATTTTAGTCCGGATAAGAAACATTTCGTAACTTGTAGCCTTGATAAGTCCATCAAGGTGTGGGACGCAAAGGAGCTTAAGCTATTAAAAGTAATTGACCGGGCCCGCCATGGAGGCCATAGGACTTCTGTCAACAAAGTTTTATGGACATCCCATAACGATCAATTACTCAGTGCAAGCGATGACCGTACTATCTCTGTTTGGCATATTATTTTTTAAACTTTAAGTATATGAGAATCACTCCTATTGAAATACGCCAGAAGACCTTCGAGAAGAATTTTCGGGGTTACGAAAAAGATGAAGTGAATGCATTCCTTCTTACGCTCTCGCAGGAGTGGGAGAGAATTCAGGATGAGAATAAGGAACTACGAATCAAACTTGAGGCTACTGAACGTGAAGTGACCAAACTTCGCGAGGTGGAAAGTTCGCTTTACAAAACGCTCAAGACAGCAGAAGATACAGGTGCACACGTGATCGAACAGGCTCGTGTTACAGCAGAACTCCACCTGAAGGAATCACAGCTCAAGGCTGAAGCGCTCCTGAACGAAGCAAAGTCAAAGGCAAAAGATACCATCGAAGAATCCGACATGCGCGCGAAGGAGATCGTTGCCGAAATGGAAGATCGCCTCAAAGCACTTGTTGAAAACTACAAGAAGCTCGAATCTGCCCGGGAAGATCTGCTAAGCGATCTTAAACGACTCGCCAACGATATGCTTGAACGCGTTGAAAGATCCAAGCAGATGTCAAAGGATTTCGATCCTGATCAGCATCTTGCAATGGCCCGGAGAGAAGCAAAAAGAGTAGCATTCCCAAACATTGACTTCGAGAAGAAGACACGTGTTGAAGCGCCTGAAATGAAATTGGAGAAGAGTTCACAAATCCAGGAGCCCCCCGTGCAGCCGCAACCGATTCAACAGGCAGAGCCCGTTGAATCAGAGCCCGTACTCCAGGAAGTACGTGGTCCGGTCAAAATCCATAAATCTTTCTTTGACGAGATCGGATGATCGGAAAGATCGCGTTGGAAGGCCTCCAGTTCCATGCTTTCCATGGTGTTTATCCTCACGAAAGAGAATCAGGAAACTTTTTTGAAGTTGATATCGCCGTGCAGGCAGACTTCTCTGTTGCTGCCGAACAGGATGATATCAATGCGACGATAAACTATGAAACCATATTCAGGATTGTGAAGGATGAAATGGATCAGCCATCCAAATTGCTTGAGACTGTTGCGAAGAAGATAATCGATCATATATTGGAGGCGTTTCCATCAGTCGATCTCGTTGATTTGAAGATATCAAAGCTTAATCCACCCATCGGTGGAAAATGTAATCGTTCATCGCTGACGGTTTCAGTGAGGCGTTGATCAAGTGCGACTAATTTTTCGGTTCGTCTACGAATGTAAAACCGCGTGAATCGGCGGTGTCAACAAAGTCAACTTGTTTCCCCATCAGATACAATGTGTGCCTCCGGTCGACGACCACAGGAATATCATCTACCTCGTAGCTGAGATCACCCTCACGCTGCTTGTCGAAGCCAAGTATGAAAGTGGCACCACCGCACCCGCTGCCACCCCGCACGCCTACCCGCAGCCGGTAGTCCGCCGGTATGTTCTTGGTCTGCATGATCTTCCGCACTTCCTCTACCGCCTTACCGGAGAGTGTTACCGGCTTAACATTCTCAAACATACATTGTGTAGGTTTTGTACTTCAAAAATATCTAAATTTCCAACACGTTTATTCAACGAATGATTCTATGGAGGCCGTAATTGAGTTCGGAAAAATTCTTATTCCCGCTGCATTGGTTCTTTACGCGGCTTATTTGCTTGTGCGATCTCAGATCCAAAAGGAGCTGGAATTGAAAAGAATTGATGTTCGCGGCCAAAGTATCGCCACTGTATTGCCGATCCGACTGCAGGCATATGAGCGTATGACATTGTTTCTGGAGCGGATCAGTCCGCAAAATCTGCTTGTACGATTGAACACTGCCGGAATGCCGGCTCGCGAATTTCACCAACTACTGCTGCAGGAGATTAGAAATGAATTTAATCACAATGTTTCGCAGCAAGTGTATATGAGCCACGAAGTCTGGGAGATGATCAAGAACGCGAAGGAGGATATTATTGTCACGATAAACGAAGCTGCAGGGGAGGTTGCACCCGATGCTCAGAGTATTGATTTATCTAAACGCATTATTGAAAAGTTCGTAAACAGGCCGGTTGACCTTACTTCTCATGCACTGGTTGAACTAAAAAAGGAAATTCAGCGTAGTTTTTAAATAATTTCAATCGTATGACAACCAATGCCTTTTTTGATGCAGCTATGCACCGCGCCGGTGCCGTGCTTGGGAGAAGACAGCGACTCATTGCTTTGGCAGGCAGGCTCGCCATCAAACTTAAAGACATCCGTTGGAATGAGGTAAGTCAACATGGTGTTCGCGAGAAATTCGAAACGATTGTCCGAATGTTCCGCGCATACGTCAGCGGGCGATATACAGCTGTCCCCTGGAAATCAATTCTGCTAGTCACCGCCACAATCATATACATTGTTAATCCACTGGATTTGATTCCTGATATGTTGCTCGGCATCGGGTTTACCGATGATTTCGGGTTATTGCTGGTGGCTTATAACTCCCTTCATGAAGAGTTGGAGAAATTCATAACTTGGGAGAAATCTCAGGTTATTGAATCATGAAGGTAGCTGTCATTGCGGGTGCCACAGGACTCATCGGAAAACAACTTCTGCAATTACTCCTTGAGGACCCCGAGTACCATTCTGTACTATCTGTTGTAAGATCCGCTACCAATACGTCACATCCAAAATTGAATCAGGTTGTCGTTAATTTCGATCACCTCGAAGACTATGCTAATCAACTAAAAGGTGACGTTGTGTTTTGCTGCCTTGGAACTACAATGAAGAAAGCAAAGTCAAAGGAAGCATTTCGGAAAGTTGATTTTGACTATCCATTTAAGCTCGCAAAAGTGACACGTGAACAGGGGGCACAGCAATTTCTCATCGTGTCGGCACTTGGAGCTGATAAGAACTCATCGATCTTTTACAACAAGATTAAAGGCGAAACCGAGGAAGCTATCGCGGGTGTTAGATTTCAAGCCTGTCACATTTTTCGACCGTCTCTTTTGCTGGGACCACGTAATGAGCAGCGCGCCGGGGAAGATGCTGCCAAAGCATTTTACAAGTTCTTTGCTTTCGCCATTCCGTCAAAGTACAAGGCTATTGAATCATTAAAGGTTGCAAAGGCAATGCAATTTCACGCCCGGAGTGAGGAGGACGGCGTTCATATTCATGAATCAAAATCAATGCAACGTTTCTGATGATTGCAGTTATCCAACGGGTTTCGTCAGCTTCCGTAACCATCGATGGGGCGGTGCACTCACAGATAGGCGGGGGTCTCCTTATCTTGCTTGGAATTGAAGACGCAGATGCAACAGAAGATATTGAGTGGCTTTCCAACAAGATTTACAACCTGAGAATTTTCAACGACAACAACGGCGTCATGAACCTAAGTGCCGCTGATGTCGGAGCGGAATTCCTGGTGGTAAGTCAATTCACACTTCATGCAAGCACCAGAAAAGGAAATCGGCCATCCTATATCAGGGCAGCAAAGCCTGACATAGCCATTCCGTTGTATGAGGCATTCATTCTTTCATTGCAAAACCTTTCGACCACAAGGGTGCTAACGGGAAAGTTTGGCGCTGATATGAAGGTTGCACTCGTTAATGATGGGCCCGTTACCATTATCATCGACACAAAGAACAAAGTATGAGGCGGGTAGAAGTCATACAAGGGGATATCACCACGCTTGCAATCGGTGCGATAGTAAACGCAGCCAACTCCGGTCTTAGGGGCGGCGGCGGTGTGGACGGAGCAATCCACCGAAAAGGGGGACCGCGTATCATGGAAGAATGCGACGCGATTCGCAGTCGTCAGGGTGGATGTCCAACCGGGGAGGCCGTGATCACAACAGCGGGAATGCTACCATCGAATATGTTATCCACACTGTTGGGCCTGTGTGGCAGGGAGGAAATAGCGATGAAGACCGGTTACTTTCAAACGCTTACATGAATAGTCTTCGACTGGCAGTAGAAAATAATATTCATTCTTTGGCATTCCCGAATATCAGCACCGGTGTTTATGGTTTCCCGAAAGGTAGAGCAGCGCGAATTGCAACAGATGTTGTGCGTGATTTCCTTGCACATGACAGAACGCTGAAACGGATCATATTTTGCTGCTTCGATGAAGAAAACTACAAAATTTACACAAGCATACTTGACCCATGAGAATCAAAAGGATCTTCACATTGCCACTGCTACTGGTGCTTAACGTTGGTTTTGCCCAGTATAAGTATGGATTGAAACCGTCGGATATGGCAGAATACCAAAGCGCTGTTAAATCAAATCCTGACAAAGAGCTGATTAACCTTGAGAAATTCATTCCAGGACTGGTTCTTGATATTCGTTATGCTACGACTAACAATTTTACGGGTGAAGTCATTTACACGATTCCCCGTGCCTATGCGCGGCGTCCGGTAGCTGAAGCGATGAAGAAAGCACAGGCGGAATTGAAGGAGAACGGCTTGGGCATTAAAGTGTTCGATGCGTACAGACCGTACAAGGCAACCGTTAAGTTTTACGAAGTGTACAAGGATACAACCTATGTTGCGTCTCCGTATCGCGGCTCACGCCACAACAGAGGGTGTGCGGTTGATATTACGCTGATTGATCTCAACACGGGTGAAGAGTTAAAGATGCCAACCGGATACGATTCATTCAAGAAGGAGGCGTGGCCATCGACACCAGTCAAAGATCCGGAGGTTAGAAAAAACAGACAAACACTGATCGACGTAATGAAAAAATACGGTTTCCGTGTCAACGGTTCGGAATGGTGGCATTACGATTTTATTGGCTGGGGTAAGTATGAAATCCTCGACATTGACTTCGAGGAGCTCGAGTCAAAGGAATAATGACATCTACTTCCTTGTTTGTGGACTCAAATTCTTCAGATAATCCAGGCTCTTTGGAATCTGCTCCATCGCCCTTGACGACTCGTCTTCGATAAAGAAGAATTGCAATCCGAGCTCACTCGCAGTCTGGTAGACTCGATCAATACCGACGTCGCCGGTGCCCAGCACGACATTCGTTTCCGGGTCAGCTTTCCCATCTTGCGACATTGGTGATTTTCTTTTCCTGTCCTTGAGATGGAGCGAAACAAAGCGTGTGGGGTATCGCTTCAGAATAGTGACCGGATCAAGCCCGGCCTGCTTTATCCAAAAGACGTCCATCTGAAGGTACACCAGGCCAGGTGTGAGCCGGCCTATCAGATAATCGAAAATTGTCTCCTTTCCCTCAGGCAGAAATTCGTAACCATGTGGATGGTAACAAAGGAGCAGCCCATTCTCAGCAATTTTTTTTCCGGCGCTGTTAAGCACTTCGGAAGCTTTGTCCGCATGCGATTTGGTGAATGGTCCTTCATGGGGAATCCAATAGCACACTACGTAACGTGCGCCGTACGAGCGCGCTGCATCTGCGACAGCCTGCGGGTCCCGCTCGAGTTCTTCGAACGTTGTGCCGAAGCCCACGACGGAGATTTCGTTCTGTGCGAGAAGCTTTATGAATTGCGGAAACGAAAGTCCATACGTTTCGGTCATTTCCACATACTTGAAGCCCATTGCGCGCACTGCCTGCATTGTCGCAGTGGGATTCTCCTTAAATTGATTTCTGAGACTATATAGCTGAAGACCAATTTCCTGGCCCCAAAGAGAGCAATTGACTAGCAGAAGTAGTCCGCTCAGTATCCAAAACGGCTTTAGGGTCATCTCAAGGGAAAATAAGGACGGAAAATATGGCTAATCCCCGGAACTAACAAATCCGGAACTTCTAAAAAAAAACGCCATCACGTGGATGGCGCTTTATGGACGGGGTTTGGTTTGGTTTATCGTTGCGATACGAGGATCGGCGTATTCGCCACCAGGGCGGTCAGATCTTCGTCGTTTACGTTCTTTTTCTCGTCGGCAAGAACCAGGAAGTTTTGATACAACGTGTCTAACTCGTTTTTGCTCGGCTGATAACCGAGTAACTCCAGGCGATGTTTGAGTGCGGCGCGACCACTCCGTGCCGTAAGAACAATTGAGGAGCAAGGTACTCCGACATCGGCCGGATTAATGATTTCATAGTTTTCTGCATTCTTCAGGAAGCCGTCCTGGTGGATACCGGAAGAGTGCGCGAACGCGTTAGCACCGACAATAGCCTTGTTAGGTTGCACCGGCATTCGCATCATATCCGAAACGAGTGTACTCAGGCCGTAGATTTTCTCCGACTTGATGTTTGTATGAAGATTCAGATCCTTATGCGTTTTCAGGATCATGGCTACTTCTTCGAGTGAAGTGTTTCCAGCGCGTTCACCGATACCGTTAATCGTCACTTCGGCCTGGCGTGCTCCGTGGATCAGTCCTGAAACTGTGTTTGCAGTTGCAAGTCCGAGGTCGTTATGACAGTGAACTGAAATGATTGCTTTGTCAATATTCTTAACGTTGTCGAACAGGTATTGAATGCGCCTTCCGTAAAGGTGAGGCAGGCAATAGCCTGTAGTATCAGGGATATTTACAACGTCTGCGCCAGCCGCAATTACAGCCTCCACAAGTTGGGCAAGAAACGCCAGATCAGCGCGGCCTGCATCTTCGGCAAAGAACTCGACTTGTACGCCTTTTGATTTTGCATATTCAACCGCCCAAACACCCTGCTCCATTATTTTTTCGCGCGTGCTGTTGAATTTATGCTTGATATGAATGTCGGATGATCCGATTCCAGTGTGTATCCGGCCGCGCTTTGCATACCGGAGCGCCTCACCTGCGACATCAATGTCGTCTTTCTTTGCTCGCGTCAGTGCACAGATAACAGGTTCGGAAACGGCCTTTGATATTTCAATCACCGACAGGAAGTCGCCGGGGCTTGATATCGGGAACCCGGCTTCAATAACGTCAACCCCAAGTTCTTCCAACGCGCGAGCTATGGTAATTTTTTCACTTGTTGAAAGCTGGCATCCCGGCACCTGTTCGCCATCGCGAAGCGTCGTATCAAAGATTTCAATTTTCTTGCTCATGATTTTCGCGTTTAGTGATTATTGGTTGACCGGCGTTTGCACAGCCATCCGGATATTATTACAAACGACATTGCCCATTACTTCAGTGCCGAGGATCTTCTCGTGCTTTGTATTGGCGTCGGCGATATCGCGCGTGCGATAGCCTTCCCTTAGGGTTTGTTCCACGGCGCGGATAACGGCATCTGATTCCTCTTTTCGCCCAAGCGAAATATCGAGAAGCAGTGCTGCGGAAAGGATAGACGCCAAAGGGTTGGCGACTCCCATTCCCGTGATGTCATGCGCACTTCCATGGATCGGTTCATATAATCCAACCGTATCACCAACTGATGCCGAAGCAAGCATTCCCATTGAGCCCGCAATTTGCGATGCCTCATCGGTAAGAATGTCGCCAAACAGATTACCGGTCACGACAACATCAAAGCTGCGCGGGTTCTGTATGAGTTTCATCGCAGCTGCATCGACGAACATATGTTCAACAGTTACATCGGGATAGCTGCGCGCAACATCCTGAACAACTGATCTCCAAAGGCGTGAGCTCTCCAGAACATTTGCCTTGTCTACCGATGTTACTTTTTTACGGCGTGTCTGAGCTGCCTTAAATGCCTTGTGTGCGATACGTTCAACCTCGAATCTTGAGTAGATCATCGTGTCGTATGCGGTGTCGTCATTGTTTTTTCTTCCACGTTCACCGAAATAAACATCACCGGTTAGCTCGCGAAAGAAGAGTATATCTGATCCTCTTAGAATCTCAGGTTTGATACTACTTGCCTCAAGAAGTTCGTCAAACAACTTGATCGGACGAAGGTTTGCATACAGGCCAAGTTCCTTCCGCATTTTTAGCAACCCTTGTTCAGGGCGAACGGGCAGAGAAGGATCGTTGTCGTACTTGGGATGGCCAACCGCACCGAAAAGAATGGCGTCACAGTTCTTCATTTTTTCAAGCGACTCTGCAGGAAGCGGATCACCCGTGGCTTCTATGGCTTCATGACCGATCAGGGCCTCATCAAAAACGACTTCGAAACCATAACACTCAGCCACCTGTTCCAGGACCTTTCTGCCGCAATTCGTCACTTCTTTGCCGATTCCGTCGCCTGGCAGTAGGGTGATCTTATATTTTTTGCTCATTCGTCTTCTTGATTTAGTGTGTCAGTTCAAAATGCTTAATGTCGTTACGCAAACTCAGGAGATAATCGATGTCGTCATACCCGTTTGTGAGACATGTCTTTTTGTAAGGATTAATGTCAAATGATTCCGAGCTTCCATCAGGTAACGACACGCGTTGGTTTTGCAGGTCTACTGTAATTTCTGCTTTCGGGTCTGCCTCGACGGCTGCAAAAACCATTTTTAAAAAGTCATCAGACACTTGAACCGGAAGGAGCGCGTTATTCAACGCGTTGTTCTTGAAGATGTCTGCGAAGAAACTTGAGATGACCACACGCAATCCAGAATCATAAATCGCCCACGCGGCGTGTTCGCGGCTGCTTCCGCATCCGAAGTTTTTTCCTGCGACCAGTATCTTGCCGGAGTAGTTCGGATTATTTAAAGCGAAATCTGCGTTAGGGCTATTATCAGAATTGTAGCGCCAGTCGCGAAACAGGTTTTCACCAAATCCTTCGCGTGTGGTTGCTTTAAGAAAACGCGCGGGAATAATTTGGTCGGTATCTATATTTTCAATCGGCAATGGAATCGCCGTGCTTTTCAATGTCGTGAATTTTTCTTTGCTCATCGTGTCTTCTTTCCTTTTTTGTTATTGAACGATTTCACGAACGTCAGTGACTTTACCCGTGATGGCAGCGGCTGCTGCACTCAACGGACTTGCCAGGAATGTTCTTGATTTCGGACCCTGTCTTCCTTCGAAGTTTCTGTTCGAAGTACTGATACAGTATTTACCCGCAGGTATCTTGTCTTCATTCATTGCCAGACAGGCTGAACATCCAGGCTGGCGTAGCTGAAATCCTGCTTCTTCAAATATTTTATCAAGACCTTCCTTGCGCGCCTGCTCCTCAACTTGCTTCGATCCGGGAACAACCCATACCTCAACATTATCTGCTTTCTTCTTGCCTTTAACAATCGATGCGACAAGCCGGAGGTCTTCTATGCGTGCGTTGGTACAGCTTCCGATGAACACATAATCAACTGGTTTGCCCAGCAATTGTGCACCTTCGGCGAGGCCCATATAGTCAAGCGACTTCTTGAATGAAGTCTGTTCGCTGATGTCCTTAAGTTCTTCAACGGTTGGGATACGGTCTGTTACCTTGATACCCATTCCAGGGTTTGTACCGTAGGTGATCATTGGTGCGATGTCTGCAGCGTCGAACTCGAGAACAGCATCGTATTTGGCACCTTCATCTGTGCGGAGTTGTCTCCATTGCTCGACCAAACGGTCAAATACTTCACCTTGCGGAGCGAATTTACGCCCGCGAATGTAGTTGAACGTTGTGTCGTCGGGGGCAATCAATCCACCACGTGCGCCCATTTCGATACTCATGTTGCAGATCGTCATGCGTGCTTCCATGGACAGGCTGCGAATGGCTTCACCTGCATATTCCACGAAGTACCCGGTGGCACCACTGGCGGAAATCTTCGAGATGATGTACAGTATGATGTCTTTGGCAACGACACCTTTGCCCAGCGTGCCGTTGATTTCAATTTTCATCGTCTTCGGGCGATACTGCAGGATACACTGCGTTGCGAGAACTTGCTCGACTTCACTGGTACCAATTCCAAATGCGATGTTGCCGAATGCTCCATGCGTCGATGTGTGACTGTCGCCACATACGATCGTCATTCCCGGAAGCGTAAGGCCGAGCTCGGGCCCAATGATGTGAACTATACCCTGAAAAGGATGGCCGAGGTCGTAAAGAGTAATACCAAATTCGTCGCAATTCTTGCGAAGTGTTTCAACCTGGTGGCGCGAAAGCGCTTCTTTGATGGGAAGGTGTTGATCAAGCGTCGGTACGTTGTGATCCGGCGTGGCCGTTGTGCGCGCCGGGTTGAAAACTTTTGCGCCCCTTTTTCGGATACCATCGAAAGCCTGTGGGCTGGTTACTTCGTGTATGAAGTGGCGATCGATGTACAGTACATCCGGATACCCTTCGCTCTGCTTCACCACATGGGCATCCCAGATTTTGTCGAACAATGTTTTTGACTGACTCATGGTCTT
>JAEZDW010000303.1 GCA_023417955.1 Bacteroidota bacterium | reverse complement strand
AAGTCTCCTTGAACAGGGTGCACCCATCGATATATTTGGAGTTGGAACAAGCCTGGTTACAGGACAACCCGATGCAGCACTTGACGGCGTGTACAAACTAGCCTTCTCGAATGGGAAGCCGCGCATCAAGTTGTCGGAGAGCCTGTCTAAGACGACGCTTCCCGACAAGAAGCAGGTGTACCGTGTACTCGATTCGGGTGGAATGTTCTTCGGTGCCGATGCTATTGCGCTCTCGCAGGAAGCGCCGCCGGAGGAAATGCATCACCCCATTGAACCCGGAAAGTCAATGCGTCTGGGTAGTTATCGCAAGGAAGCGTTGCTTGAGGTCGTTATGAAGAACAGTGAGCGCGTCTACGAAAGAAAATCACTGACGGAGTTGTCTGCGTACCGGCAACAACGAATCTCGCTGCTGCCTTCTGAGTACAGACGGTTTCAAAATCCGCATACGTACAAGGTTGGCATCAGCACGTCGCTGCAAAACCTGAGGAATGAATTGAGAGACCACTATCTGAAGAAATCATGAAAGCACTGATCGTAGTTGACATTCAAAATGACTTCACTTCCGGCGGAGCACTCGAAGTTCCTGATGGCAATAGCATTATACCGGTAGTCAATGCGTTGCAACGTTCCTTCGACCTTGTCGTTGCTACGCAGGACTGGCATCCGGAAACGCATAAGAGTTTTGCATCACAACATCATGGCAAAAACCAGTTTGAAAAGATTGATCTTGACGGTCTCGAACAAACGCTTTGGCCAGATCACTGTGTTCAGGGAACGCGTGGCGCAGACTTTCATGCTGACCTGAACCTGCATCAAGTTGAAGCAATATTTCGAAAGGGAATGGATCCCAACATTGACAGCTACAGCGGTTTCTACGACAACGGTCATCGCAAGAACACCGGACTTGCAGGATATCTCCGTGCCCGCGAGGTAACGGAGGTCTATGTGTGCGGACTTGCGGGAGATTACTGCGTTTACTTTACTGCAATGGACGCCATCGATGAAGGTTTTACTACTTACATCATCGAAGATGCAACGCGGTCGATAAGCGCGGAAGGGTTTGAAAATGCACGAAAGACGTTTCGTTCAAAGGGAGGCATACTTATTAATAGCGGCAAGTTGGGGTAGACCGGGCTTCCAGGTTTAAGTGATTGACGTGATGGTGGACTTTAAACTGCTGAACGTTTCAGTGTAACCTCCCTTAAAAACGAAACGCGACATTTGACTCGTGCAGACACCGCGGCAAGGATAGAAGCGGAAAGGCGGACTGGGATACCGGGATTTAAAGATTGGCAGGATTGAATTGCAGGATCTGGTAAGCATGCGTTCACTTCTGGCCTTGGAGCGGATAGCCTGGTGGCACCTTGCAGAAACCGTGTTAGTGTCTTGCTACCAAACAGTGCCAGCCGCCAGAGAATTAGAGTTATTATTTACAGGGGTGTCCCCCGCTTTTTTGCATTTACCTGATTCCTCGCTGTTCTTTTAAAAATTATCCGCGTTGGATTCATGCTTCCGTCTAGCGGGGGCCGCGCTGTACGCTGCAACGCGCCGCCTATACGTCATGACTGATTAAGTTGTCATTCTCACGAACATGCTGCGGATACAACAAAGGAAACGTCGCAGGCGTCGGGTTTCCGCTGCCATCGCTCACCCGGGTTGGCGGTAACTCCGACGTATTTCCTTTATTACCTAATTTTTATTTCTAATCAGATTGACCTGACTCCAGGTAACTCTATGTTAATCCTTTCCAAGAAACGGATAGCGATAATCTGCCGGAGGTACGAATGTCTCCTTTATCGAACGTGCAGAAACCCAACGCAACAGATTCATCTTTGCTCCAGCCTTGTCGTTAGTACCCGACGCACGCGCACCGCCAAATGGCTGCTGGCCAACAACGGCACCAGTAGGCTTGTCGTTGATGTAGAAGTTACCCGCCGCGTTTACAAGCTTGTTTGTCGCAAGTTCAATCGCGTAGCGGTCACGGGCAATAATAGACCCCGTAAGTGCATAGGGTGAAGTGCGGTCAACAAGATCAAGCGTATCTTCAAAGTTTTCGGAATGGTAGACATAAATTGTAAGCACCGGACCAAAGATTTCTTCGCACATCGTTGTTGATGACGGATCTTTTGTTTCAATCACCGTAGGCTCAACAAAGTAGCCTTTCGATTTGTCGTATCCGCCACCGGCAACAATGGTATTCATGTCGTTCTTTTTCGCACCATCGATGTAGGAAGTAATTGAATCAAACGCTTTTTCATCGATAACGGCATTCACGAAGTTTCCAAAGTCTTCGGTTCCGCCCATACGAACGGACTTGAGGTCTTCAATGATATATTTCTTTACATCGTCCCACAGATTCGAAGGTATGTATGCACGTGACGCTGCGGAACACTTCTGCCCCTGGTATTCAAATGCACCACGCACCAATGCAGTCGCTACTTCTCTTGCATTCGCGCTCTTGTGAACCACAACAAAATCCTTTCCGCCGGTTTCGCCAACGATACGTGGATAGGTTTTGTAACGGTGTATATTCTCGCCAATCGCCTTCCACATAGACTGGAATACTTTCGTACTTCCGGTGAAGTGAAGGCCTGCAAAATCAGGATGTTTGAATACGATGTCGCCTGTAGTCGGGCCGTCTACGTTAATGAGATTAATTACACCATCAGGCAGACCGGCTTCGCGGAAAACTTCCATGATGATGCTCGCCGCGTACACTTGCGTATGTGCAGGTTTCCAGACAACCGTGTTGCCCATCAGCGCCATGCTGCTTGGAAGATTGCCGGCGATTGCAGTGAAGTTAAACGGCGTTACGGCAAACGTGAATCCCTCCAGCGGACGATACTCCATACGGTTCCACATGCCTGGTGATGACATGGGCTGCTCCGCGTAAAGCTGCGTCATGAAGTACGCATTGAACCGAAGGAAGTCAATCAACTCGCACGCTGAATCGATTTCTGCCTGGTAAGCATTCTTCGATTGTCCGAGCATGGTGGCTGCATTGATCTTATAACGATAGGGGCCCGCTAACAAATCAGCGGCTTTCAGGAAGATGCTTGCGCGATGTTCCCATGAAAGGTTGGCCCACAAAGATCGGGCGGCCAACGCAGCGTCAATAGCCTGTTCAACATGAGCGCGATCGCCTTCATGATAATGACCCAGAATATGTTTGTGATCGTGCGGTGGGGTAATCGGTTTCTTTTTGCCTGTACGGACTTCCTCGCTACCGATATACATCGGAACGTCTACGGTTGTGCTGCGCATTTCTTCAAGCGCCTTTTTCAGCGCGGCGCGTTCACCGCTGCCGGGTGCATAGCTCAGAACTGGTTCGTTTTTGGGAAAGGGTACGGTAAAGAAGCCTTTAGCCATGATAATGGTCGTTTTAGGTTATCGCAAATGAGTTATCGGGGGCAAATGTAACAATTTATAGAAACTGGCGAAGTTCGGAGAGTGCCTTGATCTCGTAATGCACGTCCAAATCGCAAGTCAGTGCACCAGGGTTAAAGAACACCGCATCAATGCAGGCATTGCGTGCGCCGCCGATGTCTGTAACGGGATTGTCGCCAATCATTATTGCTTCGTGGCACCTTACACCATTGGCGTCCAGCGCATATTCAAAAATTTCCTTCGCGGGTTTCTTGTAGCCCGCCTTTTGAGAAGTGATAATATGATCAAAGTAATGCGTCATCTTTCCCGAGGCCAGTTTCATATGCTGGATCTCCTCAAATCCGTTGGTGACCACGGCCAGTGTGTACTTCTCTGAAAGGTAGTCGAGCGTATCAAGCGCGTCGGGGATCAGATTACACTTGCGCGGACAACCCCACAAATAGTCGTACGAAAGCTCTGCACAGAGTTTTTCGTCGGTTACATCAAATGCAGCGAGTATGCGTGCGAACCGTTCTTTGCGGATGACTTCGCTGTCGATGAGACCTTTGTCATACAATTCCCAAAGCGAGTTGTTCACATCGCGGAATACATTGACAAATGCTTCATCGCCGATGCCGCGTGAGGCTAGTGCATACTGTTCGTAAAGTTCAAATAATGTGTCGCGCGAATTCAGTTCGTAGTCCCACAACGTATGGTCCAGATCAAACAATACACATTTGTATTTGCTATTCATGCTTATGATTGGTTTTTATGTCGCTTAGACGCGATCTGCCACCCGGTGGGTTTGTTGTGCGAAACTGAAAATCAGGAATTTTGTTCACCGCAAGTTCACGGTTTGAAAAAAGCGTTTCGTACACCTGCTGATCGCGTTGCAGCTGCTGATCCTTTCTTAAGAACTGGAAAATCTGATTAATAATTTCCGCGACTTCGTCCTTGATCTGATAAAAAACGAAGTGGTTATACCTGCGAAAACTCAGAATACCGGAATTTTTCAGGTAGATCAGGTGTCTTGATGTTTTGGCTTGTGTGAAGTCGAGAATGCGCTCAATGTCGGATA
>JAEZDW010000290.1 GCA_023417955.1 Bacteroidota bacterium | reverse complement strand
AACCCAGTTCGCGAGCCGTTTTCAAACAAATATCGAGTAGCGTTTTGCCGTAACCCTTGCCACGACTGGATGGTAGCAGGTACATCTTTTGAAGTTCACAGGTGTCAGGGTCACCGCCTTTCAACGGAGCTACCCCCGCTCCACCAATGATCATTCCGTTTACCACACAAACGTAGTAAGCAGATCTTTCATTTGAGAATGCGGCGTTTAAGTCGTCAACTTCCGGATCGTGAATAGCAAAGCCGGGACCATTTGCTCCAAACTCCGGCATAACTTCGCGAATTATTCTCGCCATTGCGGCGTTATCTTTCGCCGATATTTTTCGGATTTCTGTTCGCGTCATCTACGACTTAACTCATTCAGGGTGTGGTCAAAATTCTTTCGGATAGCAGCACTGTTCTGAGCAACGCCATCCTTGACGACCCAACGTCCGTCAATGATAGTCCCGGATATGTCGGCAGCATCACAGGTATACAGGATCGACGAAAGTATGTGTTCCTTTCGTGTCATATTCAACAAAGGTGTGTTCGACCGGAAGACGACTGCATCGAATGGGTTGCCCTCTTCGAAGAAGTTGTGCTCTGTTAAACCCATTGCTTTTCTTCCGCCGGTTATACACTTGGTCAGAAACACAGTCGCTGCATCGTCAAATGTGTTTCGTTTATGCGTTGTGAGTCGCTGCGCGTAATCCAGCCAGCGTAAATCCTCAAAAGGATTAAGACTTATATGACTATCTGTCCCTATACACCAGCTTCCATAATGGTTCGCATAGTCCTTTAAGCGAAAAATCCCATCTCCGAGATTTCCTTCCGTACCAGGACACAAAACGACTTGAGCACCACTTGCTGCCAGGCGTTTTACTTCACTATCGTTAAGATGTGTACAGTGCACGAGGTTAAACCGCTCCTGCAATGGAAGGTTTTCCAAAAGCCATTCGACGGGACGACGTTTCAGAAATGTTTGGCAGTCTTCAACTTCCTGCAGTTGCTCAGCTGCGTGAATATGAAAGGGGAGGTCTTTCGGTCCGGATTCGAAAACGGCAATGAGATCTGCAGCAGTCGCGGCGCGCAATGAATGGACGCCAAAGCCGAGCTGTGCGTTCCCTGATTTCGAGACCGCTGTCCGGGTTGCGTCAAGTAGCTTAAGATATTCTTCCGGATGCGAGCAGATGAACCTCCGTTGCCTCGGCATAGGTTCCTTTCCGAATCCACCCATTTGATAAAACACCGGAATCAGTGTAATTCTTATTCCTGCATGTTCAGCCGCGGCAAGCAATCGTTCGCCGGTTTCGGCTATATTCTGATATGGAAGACCTTTTGTATCGTGATGCAAATAGTGGAACTCGGCGACGTGCGTATAGCCCCGTCGTAACATCTCCGAATACACCATGGCAGCGACAGCTTCGATCTGTTCCGGGTCAAGACTGAGTGCGCACTCATACATAGCCTCCCGCCAACTCCAGAAATCATCATTGGTACCGGGTTGATGTTTCTCTGCCATCCCGGCCATTGCGTACTGAAAAGCGTGTGAGTGCGCGTTTGGGAATCCGGGTAATGCCAACCCTGCCACCGACTCAAGACCGTGAGGATTTTCCGGAGGGCGGTCAGAAAGAAAAACGATCACTCCATTGGTACCCACGCCGACATATGCCGGTTTCATCCAGCCTTGTTTTAGCAGCAACGCATCAAATTTGAAAAGCCGGGTGATTCTGTCCTTCATCAGGTCAACGCGGTTATTAACTTATCAAACATGCGCTTGAGATGTTCCTGCATTTTTCCGGCCCGCCGGGCGTCGAACAGCACCTGGTCATCATCCATGTAATTCACCTTCGTCATTTCGAGCTGCAAGGCATGTTGATTTTCGCCTGGATTTCCATAGTGCCGCGTAATGTAGCCTCCCTTGAAAAGGAAGTTATTCCTGAATGAATATTCTCCATCTGGTAGTGACTTCGAAGCAATTTCCGTAAGCAATGTTCCCGCGGAGTTACCATCGTTGTCACCGAGTATCAGATCGGGAAAGGGTTGTGCATGAATCGTTGGAACATATTGACGAATACTGTGACAATCCCAAAGCAAAACTTTTCCGAACTGGCTGATCGAGTCACGCAAGATCTCACCGAGTGCATCGTGATATGGCGTGTAATATGCTTTGAGTCTGCGACTGACTTCGCCTGAGGGCACTTCTTCGCGCCTATCACGGTAAAGGTGGTGCCCCTGAAAATCAAGCACCGGGCAGAGACCAGTGATTATCCGTCCATCCGTATAAAGCGGCTTACTTTCAGGATCACGGTTCAAGTCAATAACCCAACGGCTATGCGTCGCGATAATCATTCGCATACCCATACCCGGAGCAAATTCATATAGTTGGTCAACGAATTTGTCAGCATCAACCTGTTTATGGATCAGATCTGCGTCATATTCGTCGCGCAGGTCTTCGGGAATGTAGGTTCCCGAATGCGGCACACTCACTATGATGGGCACACGCCCGGATGTTTCATTATTTATTCTAAAGACCTCCATTTTATTGTTTGAAGTCGTTAGCGATTCTTTTTCTTCTTTGACTTTTTAGATTTCCCGGCATCTTCCGGCTCCGGCGTGGCCAACTGCTGTGCGGCCAGTTTTTCCTTCTCCGCAATTACCTCCGCTAACCTGGTTTCCAACTCTGCAATCCGACGTTCCCTTTCCGCCAGCGTCGTTTCCAGTTCACCTTCTTTCCATTCCGTTGCAATGCGTTTCTTCGCAGCCATGATTCTGCCATAGCTCTCATTGATTCTTTCCTCGCTGATTGCTCCTGATGCAACAAGTTTCTTAATGATACTATGGACTTTATCAACCGTACGTTCTTCGCTTCCCACGATGTTGTTTGAAAACGTCATAATGTCAATGCCTGCATTTATCGCCAGGCGGATTGCTTCTTCAAGTCCGTAGTGTTTGGTTATTGCGTGCATCTGCATGTCGTCGCTGAAGACAAGGCCGTTAAAACCCAGTTGCTTTCGGAGGATGCCTGTCAGGATTTCATTCGACAAAGTTCCTGGCAGAGCTTTCGAGTCCAGCTTTTTGTTTACAATGTGCGCCGACATCACGGCATCAGCGTACCCTTCGGAAATAAGAGACTTGTAAGGCGCAAGTTCGCGATCCGTCCACGTGTTTGTCACGTCAGCTATGCCGAGGTGTGTATCTGCGATTGAACTGCCGTGACCAGGAAAATGCTTCAAAGCGGTAAGGACATTGTAGCGGCGATGTTGAATTATAAATTCTTTCGCAAGCAGCGCAACCGAATCTTCATTATTTGAAAAGGCTCGACCACTTCTGACTATTACAGGATTGGTAGGATTGGCTGCCAGATCGACTACAGGTGCAAAATTCACATTGATACCCAATCCCGCTAACGTTGATGCGGTCGCTTCAGCATAGAATCGAACGGAGTCAAGCGAATTGGACTTTCCCATAGCCTGTGCGGTAATTGACCTCGGAAATCCGTATTTATCTTTCAGGCGATTGACTCTTCCTCCTTCCTGATCAATGCTAACGAACAACGGGATTGGTGCAGCTTTCTGATACGTCCAGATAATTCGCTTCAGTTCGGCAAATGAATTTTTCGGAGGGATATTCTTTTCAAAAATAATAATCGCCCCTGCTTTGCCTTCGCTTATCTCACGAAGTACCTGAGGATCAACCTGGGCTTTTGGAAAGCCAATCAGGATCATTTGCCCGATCTTGATATCCAGGCTGTCGCGTCCCTGCTGTGCATGTGTCTGTAAAGCGCAGAACAGAAAGAGTGCACCAATCAGGCTCTGTCTCAAATGCGTCGGTCGATTAATAGTGTTCATAAAAGAGATCCAGTATGCGTTGCATGTTCGTTCGAATTGAACTTACCGAAGCAACATAGTTAGCATTCATAAAAGAAAAAATGAGCGTCTTGCCTTTTTTGGTTACCAAAAAGCCGCTTAGGCTGTGGTTATTACTCAATGTGCCCGTCTTGGCAAAAACGTAAGGTTCTTTTCCGGCAAATAACCTCTTTATTGTTCCACTTCGGCCGCCGGTTGCCAGAAGGGGAAACAGCCGTTCTCTCGGTACGCGTTCATAAAGCTTACCCCATACACCGGCAACGAAGCGCGGAGTAAAAAGATTGTAGCGAGACAGTCCTGACCCGTCGCGCCAATTAGGAGCATCTTCGAGATCAGAAAAGTGATTCTTCTTCATGTAGCGGATTGCGATTTCTGGCATTAATGAATCTGAAAGCACTCCTGCACACATCAGCAACAACTGCTCCGCCATGTGGTTATCGCTCTCCTGCATCATCACCTTGTAGACGCTGTCCGCCGGAACACTGAACAAAGTTCGCGCCTGATGATCGATCGGCTTCCGGACGAGGCCTACATCACGTCGGAGGGTATCCTTTAACAGGTCGACGACTAGTTGCGGACTTGTTTTGAAAGGTACCAGCATGTCAACAAACCGGCCGTTGCTTCCGGGATGAAGCACAAAGTCGTTCGACGCAATGTCACGATCGACGTCGGCATTTCTCCTGCGATCACCTACCGAAAGAAATTTCCTGAAGAACGGGGGCACGGCGAGAATTTGATCGGGCAGGGGCAACACCTGAAAACTATTGCCATACATTGGAAATACCGACCGTTCCTGTGAGTAGTTTTCATCGTAATCACTCCACGCCCAGCCCGGTCCAAAATGCGACATGAACGAATTTGAAGGGGAAAAATAAATCGGCATCGGACTGTTTTTGAGGAACTGATAAACGCGATCGTTCGAATAACACAGGTGATTAAGAAAAGATGGATCACCGGTCCCCCAGAAAATCAAAGAGTCTTGTTTAATGGTATAGCGCAATCCCGGCAACGAATCTCCGAGTACAGTAAATGCTGTAAACAGCGTGAGGATTTTTGTGTTTGATGCGGGGGTAAAGTATCGATCCGCCTGATACTCAAAAATCGTTTTGCTCCTTTCAGGATCAATTATGACAAACCCGGTATGATCCTGGAATTTGGTTTCCGTTTCGGCAAAAGCGCGGTTCAGCCTGCCTTTTGATATTGGCGAGCACGCTTGAAAGAATATCAACACGCCGACCCACAGGAAGCAGATCCGCATCATTGCTTCAGATAGCGTTCGGTAAGAATGGACAAATGATGCAGCTCGTGGCCGGCGATGATGTATCCGATTGCTCTCACGGTGAGGCGCGTTTTGTTCGCCTCGCCTTCGAGGTCAAGCATTTCTTTAGTAAATGACTGGAAGAGATCCCGGGTGGACAAACGGAGTCGCGACATCGCCTCTGCGATTTCTTTTATCGTACGCGCGTGCGCATTGGAGTTTGGAACATAGGAATTTTCATCAAAGCCAGGTAAGGGAGTGGGATCCTTTCGGCCGAAACATAATGCGCGGTAACAAAACACGCGTTCCGCGTCCATCATATGTGTCAACACTTCTTTAATTGTCCACTTGCCGTCGGCATAGGCGTACGTCCCAAGGGCCTCGGGAATAGACGCAACAAGACTTGCTCTCTTTTCGTCAGCAATCTGCAATGCCTCGTCAATCTGGTAATTTTTTGAGTGGCCTACATACCCCTGGTAAAATGTGGGAACGTTTGCCGGTGAGAAAACTTCGTTCATCATGTATTGTTGGGTAAGGTTATAGTGATTCGCGTTCCTTTGCCGTATTCGCTTGTAAGATCAATTTTTCCGCGCAGTTTCTCAACCGCCTGTTTGACAATATACATTCCGAGCCCCGAACCCTGCGATTTGTCCGTTGCCCTGTAGAACATGTTGAAAATCTTAGCGCGGTGCTCCTCCTTGATGCCAATGCCGTTGTCTTCAAACGAAAGTACGACGGCCGCGTTGGATGCTCCGGCGCTAATCTTTAAGAAGCTTTCCACGTCGGTATTCCGGTATTTGAACGCGTTGCTTATGATGTTGGATACAATAATCCTAAGCCGAAGTTTGTCGCTCCTCAATCGCCCCGACGACGCATCGATTTGCATAATGATTTTCATCTGCGGACCAAAGTCCATGTGCTCCAGTTCGGAAATACAGGAACTTACAAGTGCCTGCAGATCTACTTCTTCGTAGTCTGCCTCCATTCGGTTAACGCGCGCGTAATCTAACATTGATCGAATGAACTCATCAAGTTTGCGTGCCCTGCCGTCTATTTTTGAAAGGTAGTCGCGGAATGTAGAGGGATCGTTGTCAAGGTGTGCAAGGTTCACCAATCCAATAATGGAACTTAACGGCGAGCGAAGATCATGGGATGTCTTGTACATCAGTTGGTCGAGCTCAAAGTTGCGATCGCTCAACTCCTTTAAGGCACCTTTCAAACTTTCTTCCTGGCGGGCGAGTTGCTTGTTTTGCTTCGACAGTTCCTTATTCAGCGCCCTGTTCCGTCGTTCGATATGTTTTCGGGTCGTTATATTTTTCACAAACACCGTTGCTCCTGTGATCATCCCCTGATGATCTGCAATCGGATTAAACGAGGTCTCGAGTATTTGTCCATTCGGGAAAGTTTCCTCAACCGTTGATCGCACTCCTTTCAGTGCTTTTTCAACGTACCCTTTCACCTTTAGCCAAACTGGCGCAGGTATAACCTTGGATGCTTTCGTTCCCCTTAATATTTGCCTTCCAAAAAGACGATTGAATCCCTCAGCAAAGGAATTGTTGAAAAGAGTAATTGTGAACTTTCTGTCCATAGCGACAATACCGTCCGATGTACTCTCCATGACTCCTTCCAGGTTAGCGTTAATTGCGTTAATGATTTTCTCATAACGCTTTCTGTCGGTGATGTCCTGCACGAAAACTGCTACGCCTTTGACCTCGTCGTTGTCGCCTCGAATGGGATTATAGGTCGTTTGAATGTATCCCTGGTATTTCTCAAAGTCCTGATAATGTTCTGACACGAAGTGTTCGCCTGTGAGCGCTCTCAGCAATTCGGCTTTCACCCACTTTGCATCGCGATGACCACGGAGAAATCTGATCTTGTTTTTGCCAATGCCGATGTTTCCGTTGTATAACATCGACATAATTTCTTTATGTCTTTGATTGAACGCAGTGTAGTTCAGATTTTTGTCAACTGAGAAAATCGACTCATCGGAGCTCTCAAGAACACCTTCAAGGTTTTCATTCAAGTGCTTGATCTCCTGCTCCGCCCGACGGAGATGAGTGATGTCGGTGATAAATCCTATGATGAACTTGTTACCCTTATCGTTTATATACCGTGATTTAACAGTAAGTAGATAATGGGTATTCCCGTGCAGCGTAAGCACCTCCTCGTTGATAACAGTTTTCCCGGTTCGCAGCGTTTCGTTATCTGCCTTCCAAAAGACTTTTGCCTCATCTGCGCTTACAAAATCAGGATCGGATTTACCAAGGATGTGTTTTCTTGATTTACCAACAAGTTTACAGAAGTTGTCGTTACACATTATCCACCGGTGTTTCTCGTCTTTTATGAAAACCGGGGCTGCAACTGTGTTAATGATGTTGTCGAAAAGGTTTCGGGATTCGATCAATTGGACCTCTGCCTCTTTTTCCTTTGTGATGTCGCGCAATGTACCGACGAAATGTCCCGCTTTACCTTCGTATTCCAGGAGCCGCACGTTTAGTACTCCCCAATAGCCGACGCCATTCTTTCGCTTCAGGCTGACCTGACGATCACGCAGCGACCCGATTTTCTTCAGGTCGTGAACGACTTCCTTGTGTATGCTCTTTTCAGAGAATATTTTTTCAGGACGAATTTTTTCGAGTTCGGCAAAACTTCCGAAGCCCGTTATCTTAAGAAACGCGTCATTTGCGTAGATAAATTGTTTTCCGAGAATTCCCATAAAAATTCCTTCGGAAACATTTTCATTAATCGTTTCAAGTAGCCCCTGTGCCCGGCGGCTCCTTTCCTCAGCAAGTCGCGTTGCGGTGATGTCGCGAAAGTTTGAAACGATTCCTCCTATTTCGGCAATGTCAACGTGATTGGTCAATCGCGACTCGATCCAAAGGTATGAGCCGCTCTTGTGTTTCACCCTGTGAATAAGTGTTATACTCTTTCCGGGTTGTTTCAACAGTTTTAAAACAGCCTTGCGCGTTTCGTCGGCTTCACCCGGATGAATGAAGCTGTCCCATTTTTTTCCGAGTATGTGACGTTGCGAAAAGCCGGTAATCTTTGCAACAGCCGGGGTGGCATAACGGACATGTCCATCGGCACCATAAAGCACTACACCATCGTGTGCGTGTTCGATCAGCGCCTTAAACTGTTTCCCGGCCAGCGGAGAAGATGGTAACGTCTTCTTTATTTTCATTTCAACTGTTCTATCCGTTATCCTTGCTAACGACGTCTTCAGAAAGATCGCGATTTGCTTTTGGAAGAATGAGTTTGTGCAGCCGGTCTCCCCCTTCCAATGAACGTAGCATCCGTTCACGCAGAAAGCCTTCAACCGGAAGTATCAGCATCGCGATAGCCACCTGTACGATAAAGTCAAACACCGGACTTGTTTTAGTTTCAAGTGTTTCTCCAACAACCGTTTCCACCAATTGAATCATTATGATTATTGTCAAAAGCATGAGTAGTCTGCTGATGATGCGGTAACGAATACTAAGGCGGAAAGACAGGATAACAAGCAATGACAAAAGCACGACCTCGAATGCATAAAACCACGGACGCCGCCAGTATGGTGGAATAATATTCAGTTGCAGTTCGTTCAGGATTTTACTCTCACCAAAAATATCCCGCGATTCGACCTGAAGCACGTAGTCACCCGATGGCAGGTAGGGAATTTCAATCGTGTTATTTGTCTGACTCCAGTCCGACCAGTTCTTGTCGAGCCCTTTTATCAAATACCTATACTCAATGGCCTGCGGCGCGAGATAGTCAGGTTGAACCACTTCAATAACAACCGCACTGTTTTCACCCATGGCCTGAACATCAAGGCGTTTTCCGCCATGCACAAGTTCACCATTACGGACCGACTTCAGGATAAGTGGAAATCCTGCCGAATACAGCCTGACTCTGTCACTGTAAAATTTGAACAACTCATTGCTGCCTGTGATGATCCACAAATCGCCGGAGTTTTTGTCCGACATCAAAAACCTTATGTTTCGAAAAAGATTAAGCAGACCTGAGTTCCTGCTATCCCTTTCACTGCCGAGAACTTTCCAACCATGATCATCACGGTACCATAGACTTTGTCCATCTGAAAAATAGTTCGAGGGGCGAACGTTTGAAAGGCTGTCTATTGCATTTAGTTTGTTCGACTCGCGATCAAAGGCAAAAAAACCCTGCGAGTTAACAAACAGATGATTTCCGTTCCTTGCAACTCCGACGAGTTCGTCATAGTTCGGGTTTTCAAAAGGTACTATCCGGATGTCTCCTATTCCGTTTGCATTTGTTAGCACTTCATAAAATCGTTCCTGAGAGCAAAGCCACACATTGCCGGATGACGTTTCAAAAATATAACTGATCTGATCGTTTACGTTCACCAGAAAATCTTCACTCTTCCAGCCTGACGGTCCCTGCTTAAGAACGTGAACTTTGTCAGAATAGGTCGCGACAAACAACAATCCATCGCTCGTGCCATATAGAAAGCGCACGGGCGATTCAATCAGAAGCTTGCTCGTCAGACTGTTTACTTCAAATGTTCCTCCTAATCCGGCTGCGAGTAGTTTTCCGTTAACCTCCACAAGCTGTGTTACCTTGGCTTCAATACCCTCAACCTTTCGATACACGTAGTTGGAAGTCCGAAAAATTCGTTCTGTACGAAGTATTTTTTGTTTCGCCGACTTCTTGTCTTTTGAGGCTTCCTCTTTTGATGATGCCGTTTCGTCCGATTCGTTCTTGCGACGTTTGAAAATTCCAAACAGACCGCGCTTCTTTGATTCTACGGGAGCAGCTTCATCTGCATTCGATGTTCGTCCGTTGCGTGCTTTACTGCCTTTTTCGGGCGCATCGACGTAGTAAGAAATTTCCTCGTATATATCTTCCTTCTCAAGTTTGTATAGCCCAACCGAAGTGCCGACGTAAACCGAGTTCTTGTGGGTCATGGCGCACAACAAATTTCCCTGTAGCCCTGAATAGTGATTGAACGATCGAAATGGCAGGTACGGAACGATGCGTGTGAATCCAAACTCATGTGCAGCCCAGACCGACATTGAACGGTCAGAGAACAACGCAAATATTTCATTATCGGGAAGGCCTTTTGAGTTGTTGACTATTTCATACGTCTTGCCCGTACTTACGTTAACGAAGATGAGGCCGCCGCGAAGTGTTCCGAGTGCAATCAACTCATCGCTTACCCACGTGCCCTGAACAATTACGCTGCGGTCGAGGTATCGCTGATCTTCGAATACAAGCATTCTTGGTGTTTTGCTCTTACCATAGAGATATACCTTGTTGTTGCTGAACCCGACGAGGTAGTTGTCATTGTTCCTGGAAGAGAAAACCACTACACCTGATTTTATTGGGGATGTTGCTGCCGGCGAAAGTACGCCGTCTTTCAATCGAAGCGTGGATTCATTTGAAACGGTTACATAGACGTCTCCGGCGACCTCAAAAATTGCTGTTATTGATCCTTCGGAATCAAGGGATGTCTCGACAATCTTTCGCGATTCGATGTCAACGTCAAATATGGTTTCTTCATTGACGAAGTAAATGTGCCCATTGCTTACTGCACTGTGAAAAACATTTCGGGCATTACTTGCGACTATACTCAATTCCGGCTCACCGGTTGAATTGAATGATATTACTCCAAATCCGGCAACACCTCCCCAGAAAATCTCACCAGTCTCAACAACGTTTAATGTGTAAACCGCACCATTGCCTTTAACAAGATTCCAGTTGCGACCATCAAATTGAAGTATACCGCTTCTGGTTGCGAAGTAGAGAATTCCGTCCTGATGTTGTGCTGCCTGAAAGCAAACGTTATCCAGCCGATCCTGTCCTGGAGAATAGTGCGAGAGAAAATAATTTCCGGATTGAGAATACGAAAGAAAGCTTCCGAAAACCAATACCAGTAAGAGGTAACGCATACGACGGAGTACTTAAACAAAACTACGCAATTATCCCCGGTTTTCAGATATTGCGTTAACTGATCCGACTCCAGTTAACTACCGTTTTTCGCATCGATGCTATCTGTTGTTTAATAGTCCGGTTTTCCGGATTCGTGAGTTCGGGGTCGGATTGCAATACCTTTTGTGCTGCGTCGCGCGCCATCTGAAGTATCTGCGTATCCATTGAAAGGTCGGCTATCAAAAGATCCAGTGCCCCGCTTTGTTGGGTGCCCATTAGATCTCCGGGTCCCCGTAGTTCAAGGTCCGTCTCAGCGATTTCAAATCCATTGTTTGTTCGGACCATTGTCTCAATTCGCTTTCTTGAATCAGCGCCGAGTTTGTTCCCCGTCATCAATATGCAATAGGATTGTTCTCCACCTCTGCCTACCCGTCCGCGAAGTTGGTGGAGTTGCGAAAGTCCGAATCTTTCTGCGTTCTCAATGATCATCACGGTTGCATTCGGAACATCAACTCCTACTTCTATCACCGTTGTTGCTACCATGATTTGCGTTTCGCCTTTTTTGAAGCGTGCCATTTCATACTCCTTTGCATCTGGTTTCATCTTTCCATGGACGATACTGATCGCATAATCCGGAAAGGCCCGGCAAACGCTTTCATAACCATCCATGAGATGTTTCAAATCCAGCTTTTCGGATTCATCAATGAGCGGATACACCATGTACACCTGTCGGCCGGCTGCAACTTGCTCACGAATGAAGCCATTTACCTGCAGCCTGTGGGAATCATATCGATGAAGTGTCTTGATGGGCTTTCGCCCCTTCGGAAGCTCATCAATCACTGATATATCCAAGTCACCATAAAGTGTCATTGCCAACGTGCGGGGTATGGGCGTGGCCGTCATCACAAGCACGTGTGGAAACACGTCGGAATTCTTTTGCCAGAGTTTCGATCGTTGCGCTACACCAAACCGATGCTGCTCATCCACAACGGCCAGCCCTATTCGCCGGAATTTCACCTCCTCTTCGAGCAATGCATGCGTACCTATCAGAATTTTCAGGTTTCCGGATTGCAGACCTTCATGAATCTGACGCCTTTCACTTTTTCGTGTAGAACCTGTAAGCAACGCTATGGGTATCCCCATTTGCGTTGCAAATCGTTCAAGGTTTGCAAAGTGCTGTTGAGCCAGAATTTCAGTAGGAGCCATCAACGCACTTTGTGCATCGCCCTGAAGTGCAAGCAGCATGCAAATGAAGCCTACAATTGTTTTTCCGCTGCCGACGTCGCCCTGAAGAAGACGATTCATTTGCTTGCCTGATTTCATGTCGGCGTATATCTCACGAATCACACGCTTTTGCGCCTCCGTGAGCGGAAACGGTAGCAAGTCTGTATAGAATTTCGTAACGAGGGAGGTATCCTGAAAAACTATGCCTTTGAGTCGGTTTTGACGAACGAGCTTCATCTTCAGGAGCCGGAGCTGAATGTAAAAAAGCTCTTCAAACTTCAAACGACGCCTGGCCTTTTCCAGCACATCGTTGTTGGCTGGAAAGTGAATTGCCATGATCGCCTCGTGCTTCGAAATCAGATCATGTTGTTTCAACAGCGAATCCGGAAGAGTCTCGCGAACCTTGTCTTTCGCTAACACTAATAGTTGGGCGATTACTTTTGACAACACTTTGCTATCAAAATGCCGCGATCTCATTTTCTCGGTAAGCGAGTAGACGGGTTGAAGTGTTCCTCCCTGTTCGTTCTTTTCAGTCAACGGTTCTATTTCAGGATGGGCAATCGAAATTTTCGAGCCGTACCGTGCAGGTTTTCCAAATACAACAAACCTGACGCCGGGCAACAGTTTACCTGCAATCCAGTTGAGCCCTTGAAACCAAACTAATTCAATTGATCCGGTTTCATCTTCAAAACGACATACCAGTCTTTTTTTTGGTCCACCACCTATCAGCTCTCGCGCCGTAATCACCCCCTTTATCTGAACGTATTGTAATTCGTCGTGCACGTCGCGGATGAGGTAGAACTTTGTTCGATCTTCATAACGCAATGGATAATATTGAATGAGGTCGCCGTATGTGAAAATGTTTAGCTCCTTATTCAGAATCGCCGCTCTCTGGGGTCCTACTCCCTTTAGAAATTCTACCGGCGTATCAAAAAATGCGGTCATGCAAGTTTTTTTGAAACGAAACATGAAAAATAGTCATAACGAAAAGGAGTAATCACCAATTTGTGAATTACTTTTGTGACCGCGTAATTTTTTGCGGTTACCATATTTTTTCACGGGGAATTAACGGCGGGTTGAAAATATGAAGATTAGTTCCAGAATTTACAAAGGTATCGAGTACGTACAGCTAAGTGATTTACCTGCTGACCAACAACAACAAATCACCTCTGCGTTGGAGCACTCATTTATTAAGATCCTGATCGACAAAAGCATTATCAGCAACTGCATTCAATACAGAGACTACGAGTGCTGGTTTGATGCAGCATACCCTGCAGAAAGATCGGCGGCCAAAGTCGATCAACCAGCAAAACAACAGGTATTAGCCTAATCCCAGATTCCATTTTCCGGAACAATTTCTAAGACATTACCAGCGGGATCCTCAAAATAGAACGAACGTTTGCCTGTCGGCCACGTGACTTCATCGATAATTTTGACACCGGCCCCTTCGAGTTTGTACTTCTCCGCTTCATAGTCTTCTTCCCGAACTTCAAATGCAAAATGAAGTTTTCCTGAAGCGAAGTGTGCCGGTGGTGACTTTTTGTTACGCGAGTCGTCCGGGTTAAAACAAAGCAGCACCGATTCTCCCGCGCGAAAAAAGATATGCTTTTCTTCAAGATGGCTTATGACAGGCAAACCGAGAACGTCGTGGTAGAACGTTTTAATCGCTTTCAGATCACGCGCATAAAAACATGTCTCCTTAATTCTAAGGTAATTCATGAATCGTTTCTTTCAGGCGGTTGTACTCATTCCAGATTTCTTCCACAATGTCAGCTGCGGGCAGTACCTTTTTGATTGCTGCAGACACCTGACCAATTTCGAGTTCTCCCTCGTCAAGGTCGCCTTCAAAAATCCCGCGCTTCGCACGGCGATTTCCAAGGAGCTGTTGCAGAGTTTCTGCAGAAGCACCTTTCCGCTCGGCTTCGAGCACCTGTTGCCCAAATTTATTTTTAATAAGCCTCACCGGCGTAAGTTGTTTCATCGCCAGCACAGTGTCGCCTTCGTTGGTCTCAAGTACGCGTTGTTTGAATGCAGAGTGCGCCGAAGACTCTTCTGTAACCGCAAATCGGCTTCCGATTTGAACACCGTCAGCGCCAAGAACCATAGCGGCAAGCATTGAGCGTCCACTCGCTATTCCGCCAGCCGCGATTACCGGTATATCAACAGTATCTCTAACCATTGGAACGAGGACCATCGTTGTGGTTTCCTCTCTTCCGTTGTGACCGCCTGCTTCGAATCCTTCGGCAACAATAGCATCAGCGCCGGCCTCTGCTGCTTTTTTTGCGAAACGAATACTCGACACCACGTGGACGACAGTAAGCCCTTTTTCCTTTAGCCTGCCTGTCCAGGTTGATGGATTTCCCGCTGAGGTAAAAACAATGCGAACGTCTTCTTCAACGATAATTTGCATAAGTTTTTCAATGTCGGGATATAGCAACGGAACATTTACGCCAAATGGCCGGGAGGTGGCAGCCTTGCACTTCCGGATGTGCTCGCGAAGCACATCCGGATACATGGAACCGGCTCCGATTAAACCCAGCGCTCCGGCGTTGCTTACTGCCGATGCAAGCCTCCATCCACTGCACCAAACCATACCCGCCTGTACAATCGGGATTTCGGTTTTGAAGAGTTCTGTAATTTTTTTTGGGGACGTGATCGCACTCATATTTCTAAACTCGACATGAAGATTTTTTGTAATATCGGAGAAATCCGCCGACACCGAATCGCCAGGCCCTCAATTCGTTATTTTTTGCCTCTCAAAGTTGTCCACAAAGAATGGATTTATAAAAGTTCACATAACATATTGATTATAAGATGCTTAATGCCTAACATAATCCTAATGTGGATAAAAGCACTTTTTTGTGGAAATCTTTTTTTGCTTTTTTCCGCCCAACATAAGTACTTGAATTCTAAGGTTTTTCTTTTTCGACAAGGTGTCGAAT
>JAEZDW010000245.1 GCA_023417955.1 Bacteroidota bacterium | reverse complement strand
GACGTACCCCGTGCGGCGGTTCCCCCTTGGGGGTCAGGGGTGCGCGAGGGAGAAAATGCAGAAGGGCAGAGGGAGCAGAGGCGCAGGAATGCAGGTCAACGCAGGGTCGCGGGGGCGCGGAGGAGCGCAGAGAAATTTTTTTGGATTGCAGGTCTCGGCGATTGAGACTTGAGCCTTTTTTTCGATCTCCTATTGTCCGTATATCGTAGCCCGTGTGGCTGTTCCTCTTGGGGGAAGGGGTGCGCGAGGGAGAAAATGCAGAAGGGCAGAAGGAGCAGAGGCGCAGGAATGCAGGTCAACGCAGGGTCGCGGGGTCGCGGAGGAGCGCAGGGAAATTTTTTGGGATTGCAGGGCTCGTCGATTGAAGTACTTCTATCTTTTTCCTCGATCTCATATTGTTCCTTAGCCCGCCGTGGCGGGTGTCACAGAACCAGCGGTAGGGCTCGTCCCACGGTAAAAAACGCACGCCACATTCCCAGCCCTGTAGGGGCGTTACACCGCGCGTCTTCGGATGACGAAACGTTTTTCCTATGGGTCACGCGTGAGACGTCGCGAAACAAATACGTCTCACCAATCGGAACACACGTGTCCCGATTTATAAACTCGTCGCGCGGTATTATCACCTGCATTAGCCCGCCCTGGCGGGTGTCACTCAGCAGTATGACTCGTCCCAGGAGGGACGAAACCATGGATGGCTGCAGCTCGCGTCCAAGCAGGCATCGTTTTTTTAACGTACCTTTGCGTGTGACATCCGGTTGCCAGGTTGGATGCAGTGCCATTTAACTTGTTTTACTGCGATACATATGTTTATTCCGTGTCGCCAAAGAAATTTCTGAGCATCTTTACCATGAAAGGAATACGCTCGCTGTCCTGAGGATGAAGAATAAAGTAAAACTCTTACGTATCACGACCGTCCCGGTGTCTCTGAAACTCCTGCTTGGCGGGCAGTTAAATTACTTTCGCAACAAAAAATATGATGTACTGGCAGTAAGCGCCGATGGTCCGGAAGTAATTCAGGAAAAGATCAACGGCGTCAACCATCAGGTTGTGCCCATGACCCGAAAGATCACACCGATTCAGGATCTGATTTGTCTCATTCAGCTTATTATCATCATCCGCGACTTCAAGCCGCATATCATTCATTCGCATACCCCCAAGGCCGGGCTACTCGGCATGCTCGCAGGTTGGATCTGCGGAACGCCGGTTCGAATTCACACGGTTGCCGGACTTCCACTTATGGAGAAGAAAGGGTGGTTGCGAAAGCTCCTCGTCGCTATGGAGAAACTCACGTATGCATGTGCGACTCACGTCTTTCCGAACTCGGTCGGATTGAGAAAATATATCGAAGGAAACATAACAGCATCATCCAAGTTTGGAATTATCGGCAGTGGAAGCAGCAACGGGATTGACACCATGGTCTTCAGCCGCCGCCAACAGCTGGAGGAATCTGCACTGGCGATTCGGCATAAATATGGCATTGCTCCTGATGATATTGTATTCAGCTTCGTTGGCCGCGTCGTTAAGGACAAAGGCATTCGCGAACTGGTTGAAGCGTTTCAGATTACCCGTGAACGGCTTCCGCAGAAACGCGTGTTTCTTCTCGTTGTCGGTCCTCTTGAACAGGATCTTGATCCCATCCCTGAAGATGATCTGCTGTTCCTTACGGAGGATGAGGATGTGGTGCTTGCCGGGTACCAGGTGGATGTCCGTCCCTGGATTATGGCATCCGACATTTTTGTTTTCCCCAGTTACCGCGAAGGATTTCCAAACGTAGTCATGCAGGCATCTTGCCTTGAAGTACCGTGTATCGTTACTGATATCAACGGCTGCAATGAGATTGTACGGCATCAGGAAACGGGACTAATAGTAAAACCAAAAGAAATTGAAGGGCTCGCGCATGCTATGATCACGATGGCTCTGGATCCGGATATGCGACAAACCATGGCGCAGTCGGCGCGCGCTTATGTCTCGGGTCATTTCGATCAGCATCAGATCTGGGAAGAGATCAACCGCGCCTATGAGCGCTCACTGCGGGAGTTCCGCGTGCGCAAATCCAACGCGGGTGGAGTGTATCGCCGTATCGTCAAGCCCGCCCTGGACGTACTGGTAGCGTTCATGGCACTGATTGTCGCTTCGCCTGTTATATTGATTTGTATGATCATCCTGGCAATTGCCAATAAAGGTCACGTGTGGTTTATGCAGTCGCGTCCAGGGAAAGATGGAAACATGTTCAGGGTTCTGAAATTTCGCACGATGACTAATGAGCGCGATGAAAAAGGCGAGTTACTTCCTGATGATAGACGACTCACTACCGTAGGGAAATTCATCCGAAAGGCATCCCTTGACGAATTGCCGCAGCTGATTAACGTTCTTAAGGGGGATATGTCATTCGTTGGTCCGCGTCCGCTTCTTGAAGAATACCTCCCGTTGTATAATGAGGAACAACGCTTGCGCCATGCGGTGAAACCTGGTATAACAGGATGGGCTCAGGTTAACGGACGGAATGCCGTTGCCTGGGAACAGCGATTTGCTTATGATGTGTGGTATGTGAAGAACCAGTCATTCGCGCTGGACGTCAAAATTCTTTTCATGACCGTGTTGAAAGTTTTCCGTGCCGAAGGTATCAGCAGTGGCACGTCGGCTACGATGGAAAAGTGGACTGGAAACCGGCCCGTGAGCAACTCGTCAAACGGATCGCATAAACACGTGCGGAATGGCGGAAACGGAAATACCTCCAACAAACAGCATCCCGACGCATACGTTGATGCTTCTGTAATCAGGGACATTCATCAGAATTAATGCTGGATTGTCCGGCGTGCCCACTTCCTTCCCTGATGTATTTATTAAACAACTATTGAGGTCGCGGCCAAATTCAATATCTTTGGTCATGCAGGAAAAAGTCATCCTTCAGGGTGGAGGGGAACATGCCCGCGTTGTGCTGGATGCATTGCTGGACCAGGGGCGTGATGTCATCGCGTTGTTCGATCCGAAATACGACGGTTCATTGTTTGGCGTTCCTCAGAAGGGCGTTTACTCTGGCGACCTCCATACGGATGCACACGCCGTCATAGCCATTGGTGATAACGCGGTCCGCAAGCGTGTTGCCGGACTGACGACACATGCATTTACAAATGCTGTTCATCCTTCGGCAGTCGTTTCATCCCGCGCGACCATAGGTACCGGCAATATGATTCTGCACGGTGCGATCATCCAGGCACAGGCGAGTATCGGTAACCATGTTATCGTTAATACCGGGTCTTCTGTTGACCATGACTGTGTCATCGGTGACTATGTCCATCTTGCTCCGGGCACTGTTATATGCGGTACGGTAACAATTGGCGAAGGCGCTTTCATTGGTGCAGGTGCAGTTATCATTCCGGGCAAAAAGGTTGGAGCCTGGGCGACAGTCGGGGCAGGTGCCGTGGTTATTGAGGACATCCCTGACTATGCGGTCGCTGTTGGCAATCCGGCACGTGTGATCAGGTACAGCAACCAGAACGCCTGAAATGAAAAAGAAACTCTTTATATATGGTGCAGGCGGACTTGGCAAGGAAATTCTTTCCCTTGCCCGCGCCCTTGACACCTGGGAGATCGCCGGTTTTATCGATGACGCCACCTCTGCAGCTACAGTGAAAGGTATACACGTTATCGGTGGTGCAGGTGCTATCGCGCACCTTCAACCGGAAGACGCATTGGTAATTGCAATTGGCGATCCATCGGCGAAAAATCAGATTGTTAGTGCAGTGACGCGTGAGATTACGTGGCCGGTGCTTGTTCACCCCGCCGCTATTATTCAGGACCGCGACAACGTTTCATTGGGTGGCGGTACCGTTGTCTGTGCCGGTACTATACTCACCACCGACATTCGCGTTGGTGTTCATGTGTTGCTTAATCTTAACGTCACCGTTGGGCACGACTCTGTTGTCGGGTCTTTTACATCGGTGATGCCGGGTGTGAACATTGCCGGGGAAGTGAATATAGGTGCACGCGTCTTACTGGGTTCGGGATGCAATATTCGTAACCGCGTCACGATTGGCAATGATGCCCGCGTTGGAATGGGTGCCGTCGCATTGAAGGACGTGCCGGAAGGGAAGACAGTTGTCTGTGTGCCGGCACGCTGACTATTCCTCAGACTTGCGTTGCAGTCCGCTCCGCTGATAATAGTACGCGGGAATGAGCAGTAGCAATAACGTTGGATTAAGGATAAGTCTGTGCAGGTATGAGATGAGCGGTCCGTTGTATCCTGGAAAATACACTTTCAGAACGAAGTAGGGGAGCAGGAAGAAAACGAGCCCTGCAAGTTGCACCCATACTGCAAAGACCACGTATTTGCGTTCGGGAAACAAGGCCCAGATCAATCCAATCATGCACAGGTCATTCAGCAGAAATCGTATCGAACGATTTATAAGGAACTGTTGCAGGGAAGTAAGATCCTGTGATATCAGCGCGGCAGCGTTCGTTTTTTGAAACAGATAAATCATGACCAGTCCCGTCACGCACGCTATTCCGGTAAGCCAACGCCTATGCAGCTGTTTCATGAGCGGGTTTTGATCGCGCAAACTTTTTTACCCACCATATCCACAGCACGAAGATCACGACATAAAGCACTGCGGTGAACAGGTACTTGTGTGTGAAGTACATTGCTGTCGGTCTGTACTCAGCGACGAAAAACAGGAGGGCGATTCGTGTCAGGTTTGCCAGATGGATGATGAGCAGTCCAAGTGGTATGAACCACAGCAACGGTCGGGATATTGGTCCGAAAGCGATCAGGAACGCCACGAAAATGATCATCGTATTTAGTCCGTTGCAGCCTTCATAGACGGAGAGGCGGGCTTTGCCCATGTAGGTGATGTCCGTCGTTGGTTTGTTCCCGCGGTCGCTGATCGTCACCGGAAAACCACATGTGCGAATGACAGCTGCGGATTGGTCAGTGACCACATGCGTCACGGGATCGGGACGCGGTTCGTACGAGGTGATGTACAGTCCATACACGATGTTCCCCACGAGGTATATGCCGACAAATTTGAGCAGGAAAAAGATGGTGGGCTTGAATTCTTTGATGGACATAATTTGGGTTTAAAGATAACTGAAAAGTGTGCGTCTCCGTATTGAGCGTCCTATTTTTACCGCAAAGGCGCTGGAGGCGCAAAGGGGGCAGGGGAGCAGAGAAAACCGACAACGCAGAGACACAGAGGCCGCAGGGTTTCGCAGGGAATTTTTTTGGATGGCAGTACCCATCGACGGAGGCTCGGATATTTCCCGACAAATCTTATCGCTATCTCCGGGTGGATGCCACTTAGAAAAATCAGGGGCCGCGGGAATCTTTGAGAAGTGTTTCACGGAAAAGTTTTTTTTGGTATCATTGAATATCGTTATTGGTTATTTATCATGGGTCAAAAAAGTCGGGAAGAACTTAATGTTCTCTCAGGAATTATCATTGATGCCGCTATCTGTGTGCATCGCGAAATGGGCGCCGGCCTTCTAGAGACCGTATATCACCATTGTCTTATAGAGGAACTTCGGTTCCGCAACATTCAAACACAGACTAATGTTTCGGTTCCGCTGGTGTACAAATCGAAACCACTGAACAAGGATTACGCCATCGATTTGCTAGTGGAAGGAGAAATTATCGTCGAGTTGAAATCAGTGGAGACAATATTGCCAGTCCATTGCTCCCAGTTACTTAGCTATCTGCGGCTCACTGACAAAAGGCTAGGCTTGCTTATTAACTTCAACGTGCCATTTCTCGTCCAGGGCCTCCGACGAATTGTGAATAAATTCTAAAAAAATCTGCGCTGCCCCGCGACTCCCCGCCTCCGCGTTGCTGTATTCCTGCGCGCTCTGCTATCTCCCCTCACCACTTTTTAAATGCACTTTTTATAACATCGCACACACGTTCGAGGTCGCTGTCGCTGAGGTTAGATCCCGAGGGCAGGCACAAGCCCTGGTCGAAGAGTTGTTCCGAGACACCATTCGTATACGCCGGTGCGTTGGCGAAGACAGGCTGGCAATGCATCGGTTTCCACAGGGGTCTGCTTTCGATATTCTCCGCTTCAAGCGCCAGTCTTACCGTTTCGCGGGTTACGCCGTTGGATTTTGCAGGGTCAATCAAGATCGTCGTCAACCAACGGTTGGCATAGCTGTCGGGAGGTTCCGCTGCGAATGTTACACCGGGCAGATCGCCAAGCTCATTTTCATAGTACGCGAAGTTTTGCCGGCGCCGGCGTACCCATTCATCGAGTACGAGCAGTTGGCCGCGACCGATCCCCGCTGCTACGTTGCTGAGGCGGTAGTTATAGCCGATGTGTGAGTGCTGATAATGGGGTGCAGGGTCGCGCGCCTGCGTGGCGAGGAATCGCGCCTTGTTCAGCATTGCCTGGTCCTGACATATTAATGCACCGCCACCTGATGTGGTGATGATCTTGTTTCCGTTGAACGAAAAAATTCCGAAGAGGCCTGTTGTACCTGTCTGCCGGTTCTTATAACGCGCACCCAGCGCTTCGGCGGCGTCCTCTATTAAAGGGATGTCATATTGCTGGCAGACAGACAGGATTTCATCGGTTTTTGCCGGGATACCATATAAATGAACCAGGATTACAGCTTTGGGTTTGTTGCCGGTGACACGGATGCGGTCTTCAATTGCCTTTTTCAATAAAGCCGGGTCCATGTTCCAGGTTTCATATTCGGAGTCGACAAACACAGGAACGCCGCCCTGGTAAACGATGGGGTTGCAGGAAGCGGAAAACGTAAATGATGAACAGATTACTTCATCACCTTGCTTGACGCCAAGCAAGGTGAGGGCGAGATGGATAGCCGCCGTGCCTGATGAAAGCACCGCGCTGTCCTCAACGCCGCAATACGCAGCGAGTTCTTTCTCGAATGCGCTGAGATGAGGCCCTACCGGAGAAATCCAGTTTGTGTTAAATGCCTCCTGGACGAATCCAATTTCCTTTCCACCCATGTGGGGCGATGAAAGCCAGATTTTACTTTTTTCCATGCTACTAGCGCGTTTTTTCTGCGTCACGATTAGCGCAGTCCGCGGATTTGCCGCAAAGAAAAGGGTTGAACCACTGGAAAACAAGCCACCCTGATATCCTGATTCTTCGATTTTGACTCGATTTCGCATAAGCTGTTCGTATGGGTAGGGGAATCCCGGATTTTTCAGAATCAGGGTATGCCTGACGGACGGCAGACTTTAAGCGGGCAATTTTGAACTCACAAACACACACACCGCAAATGAAAAAATTATTCACCACAGCGCTTACAATTGCCCTTGCATTGTCTGCCGCATCGTCTGCCTTCTCACAGGGGCGTGACGAAAAATTCTCCCTAGGTTTTGGAGCCTATATCGGCGTCGCATCTTCCGGTCTGGAAAGTGATCATGCAGCGATCGCCTCTATGGCAGTCGCACAGGAAGGTGGTTCCTTATTGATAACGGCTGGTACACCCGCCGTCAGAATCAAAGCAATAGGAGGATTTTTTTATTCAGCATCAAAGGTTGCCCAGACCGTTGATTTGGTTCGCCTGGGATCACAGGTTGAATTTCACCCGTTGTCATGCATTGCAAAAGACTACGTACGATTCAGTCCCTATGTAATCGGTGGCGTTGTCCGGAATTCGCATAAGTTTTATGGTTTCTATGGTTCCAGCAGCGAGGATCAGCCCAGGAACTACAGTGTTAGTGATGAGCCTTACCTCGGGTCGGTGACGACACTTGAAACGATGGCTGGCGTTGGTCTTGCCATGCAACTAAAAAGTCTTTCAGGTCAGTTTCTACACCTCTTTGCCGAATACAAGGCAGGGTTTGGTTTCTCGCGCGATGCCTCTTCTATATATCAGAATACATTTATTCAGAAGAGCAGGACAGTTAATGTAGGCGTGGTATTCGGAAAACTGTTCTGATCATGAAAGCGATTCTTTTTGTACTACTTATACTCCCGATGGCATCCTTTGCTCAGCGGATCAACGTTCAGGGAAAAATTGAACAGACTGTGCGGGGAGCGGGATACGAAGCGGGACTCGGATTCGAGTTTCGGAGCAGAGTTGCCGCGGGAGTTTTTTATCAAACCAGGAGTTTCCGTCAGGCGGATGAACTCGCACTGGAAAGCGATACGTACTATGGCTTTTACACGCACCTTCCTATTGTAAAAGACAGGCGTCTTATGGTTGGTGCTGTCCTGCGTGGAGGTCTTGTTAATAAGAATTTCTTCGTTGTTACTCCGGCACTTGAAACGCGTTTCGAGGTCACTGAAAAATTCGGAGTCATCACCGGACTTGCATACCGCCAGGGCTATCCGGCAGGAACACTTGCACTGGCATACAGCTTACCCTTAAAGAAATAGTCATGCGTTACCTGAGAATTATTTTTGGTTTGCTGTCCATCGCGCTACTGTTTAGCGCATGTGAGGAGAAAATTGATCTTGTACGCGTGTTCGTCGTCAAAAAGGGCGAGCACTATGCAACGCCACGGGTAGTTGAAAGTCTGCATACATCGACACTCCGCTTTGAGGCAAAGTTTGACGGTTCGGCGGTATATGATTTCAGGCAGGAAGGCTTTCAGGATTCAAAGAATAAATTGCTTGGTTTTTCCGATTGCAATGACTTGCACCATCAGAATAGCGCGCGCTTTGCGTGGCAATGGATGGACGAGCGGTTGGAGATCTTCGCTTACTGCTACGTAAATGGTGAGCGTGTCGAGGCTTTCGTGGGAACGGTAGAATTAAATGAATTCAACGACTATAGGATAAGTATTTCAGAGGAGTATTATGAATTTCAACTTAATGGTGGAGAGCCGGTAAGAATAAAGAGAGGTTCAGTTTGTGAGCGCGGTGTGTACTACAAACTGTGGCCTTATTTCGGAGGGACATTACCGGCACCTCATGACGTGACGATCGCGATTCGCGAAAGCTGATCGCGGTCTCACAACCATGAAACCGCTGGACAAATTCTTCCCCAGGTTGTATGTGAGCGGTATAATTCACTGTTCGATCCATTCACATTAAGATTTCAGAAGTTGGCGCGTGCGAAAGCAGCGCCAACTTTATTGTCAGCAAGTCGGTAGAAATAGAATTATTGTTAAATTCGATTTTCAGTTAATGCTGGCGAATGGATAAAGAAATCAGGGTCCTGCTCGTGGACGACCATGCTTTGGTCCGGGAAGGAATCAAAACGATGCTGAGTGGCGATGGTATTGATGTTGTTGGTGGCGTCAGTTCCGGAGAAGAAGCGATTGAGGCCGCGCAGGTGCATGCGCCGGATGTTATTCTCATGGACATCATGCTGAAGGGCGAAATGAACGGTATCGAAGCCACGCGATGGATTCGGGAAAGGCAACCCGATATCAGGATCATGCTCCTCTCAATGGAAATCAAAAAGGAATTTCTTTCCGCCGGTATTCAATGCGGGATTTCCGGATATCTGCATAAAGACGTCTCGCGCGAAACGCTGCTCCAGGCTGTTCGCGAAATCTATAAGGGCAACAAATACTTCAATGAGGCGATAACGAACCTTGTATTCGAGGATTATTATAACAAGGCGAAGACCGCAGTCCCTGCACCGACAACAAAGACTCCTGCGTTAACACCACTCTCACGGCGGGAAGAAGATGTCCTGGCGCACGTTGCTCAGGGGTTGAGCAACCGCGAAGTCGCTGAAAGATTGTTTATCAGCGTAAAGACCGTCGAAACCCATAAGGCCCACATTCTTGACAAACTCGGCTTGCGGAATACTGCCGAACTAGTCAAGTATGCCGTTAAGCATAACATCGTGCCCTTGTAGCAGCGACTCCCTGCAAAAGCACCAGGCAATTTCGCCACCTCACCACATTTCCTCCTTTTTTAAGCTCCGTTTTCGCAAGAAGTAGCGGCGTTCAATCGGCCGCATTTCCGCAGGTCTTATCTGCTGTCTTTAGCCCTCAGGGAAGACCCTTAGGGGTTTCCCCGATAGTAAGAATTTGCCTGAATTTGATGGGAAACTATCCCAAAATGGAAAATTCCCATCTTGAAATGGGAGCATCAGGGCAGTGATAGCTATTGATTTTCAACAAAATATGGCCATAAAACATTAGAAATCCGGTTTTTCAAGAAGGCCGGAAATTGTACCGCGATTTGCATGTAAGGAAATCTGAAACATTAAACAGAATCGCGTTGTGAAAACGTTTCTTCAATCCGCGCAAGCGAATTTTTGGTCCCGGGGCAGCTTTGTCGGCCGAACGATATGCCGCTCATTTTTGATTTGGACAGCAATTCTTTTGGTACAAATGGGTACCGCAGGGAATGCCTCTGCCCAGGTTACATATACCTCTATAAGTTCCGGTAACTGGTCAGACAACTCTATCTGGAGTGGGGGCACGGTTCCTGCGGCCAGTGACGACGTTGTCATTGCGTCTGGTCATACCGTTAAATTCGATGGAGCTCACACGATGCGCAACCTTACAATTGACGCCGGTGGAACCGTCACCGACGTTGGCCAGCCTGTGACGATTACCGGTGATTTTATTGTTAACGGGATTTTCGCGGGTACGGGTGAAATCAGACTTACCGGAATCGGCAGCACAATAGGAGGGACGGGAACGATCACGAATACGAACAACCTGGTGGTCGAAGGGAACAAAACCATACCGGCCTCAGCGCAGTTTGCGAAGATTGCAGGTGACTTGCAGATTAACGGAGCATACACAATTACGAATCACGGTTCAGTCAACATAAGCGGCAACATAGACGGTGGCCAGATTGTGCTTATTGCGCTTTGGGTCAACGCTGCAAATTCCACACTTACCGTGGCTGGAAACATAGGAATGAATGTTGAACTTGACGCGTCCGCTACTGGTAATACGGTGGCGTATGCGGGTTCCATTATTGTACAACTCGTGCCCCGTCCGGTTGGTGGCCAATATGCCAACCTTTCGCTAAGCGGAACTTCGTACAAACTTCTTCCATCAGATCCGATTTCGCTCAGCGGAAATTACGTCAACGACTGCGCTTTTGTGCTTTATCCTTCCGGACACATAACGTTTAACGGAACGACGACTATCTCCGGAACTTATGACGCTACTTTTCCTGAGGTTCTGATAACAGGAACTCTTATCGCTTCACCACGGACACTCCTCATCTCGGGCAACCTTACGAACGCGGGGACATTCGTGCATGGAGGCGGAACATTACAATTCAGCGGAACCGGCCTTGTACAGATAAACGGAAATCCGTTAGTTCTTAATAATGTGAACCTTGATCTTCTAAAGACTGTACGTAACAACGCGGCTGTTGAACTTCGCGGAACCATGAACCTTTCAGCGCTTGCAACATTTGAAGCAAATGGTAGTGGTGCCGGCTCGCTCACCTTGCGCTCATTTTCTGAATCTACTGCGGACGATGCGTCAATCGGACCACTTCTCAGTAACGCACGTGTGACAGGTAGGATCACCGTTGAACGCTATATGCGGAGCGCGCATCGTATTTACAGGTATCTGTCTTCGCCGGTCAAAGATGCGAGGGTTGCGCAGTGGAACGACGATTTTCTCATCACAGGAAATATTACAGGGCTGCAACCGGTGACCTTGTGTGGCTACAAAATTAACCTGACCAGTCCTTCGGTTTTTTATTACGATGAGTCAGCTCATGGCGACTGGGGTAATGGATACATGCCATTCCCGGCGGCAGGGGGTGCCGGTCTCAATTCGTTAATTCAACCGGGAAGGGGGTACGCAGCATACATTCGCAATTGCCAGGAAACCGTCATCAATGTTACAGGAGAAATCAACCAGGGCAACGTCTCATACAGTTTTGTCAGCTATAACGAATCGGGTTCGCCTTACGATGGCTATAACCTGGTTGGTAATCCGTATCCCTCGGCGATTGATTGGTCAAAACCAACCGGATGGACCCGTGTGAACGTCGCGTCAGTTGCAGCCGTGACAAAGAACACACCAAATGGTGAAACACAGTTTGAGTATTGTGATTCGGCGCCGGACGAATTCGGCCAGCTTATGCCGGGCAACATCATTGCTTCCGGTCAGGGATTCTGGGTTCGGGCAGTCAGCCCCGGCGTTGTGCTCACGATAAACGAAAATGCCAAGACGAAGGAAATCGGTAGTTTCTACCGTGAAGCCGTGCAGGGAAGCGAACTCGTCATATCACTCGCGAACGACGAGGTGACAGACAAGGCGTTTATCCGTTACCGTCCCTTTGCTGAAACAATGTTTGACGACTATGACGGACCAAAATTGCAGAACGGGACTTTTGATGTGTTTACGTACAGTTCAGACGGGGTGGAACTCGCAATCAACTCAACACCATCCCTAGCCTGTAATGAACCAATTCAGGTGGGCATCCGGAACCTTAAGCCGGGAACCTACACCATGACACTGGATGCACTGGGGAAATACTCCCCACTTACGTATGAACTTCTCGATGCATTCACGGGTGAAACAACGGCGCTCAAGAATTTGACCTACCAGTTTGCAGTGACCAGTGACCCGGCATCTTCCGCCGCATCGAGGTTCACCCTTTATGCGCGGGAAGCAAATGCTGATGTCGCTCCGGAACTCGAATACCCCTCAGCTGTGTGTGAGGCTGCTGCTTCGATAACTATTACGAACGCCGTTGAAGGTGGTTTGTACGAATTTTATACAGCTGGCGATTCGCTCATTGCATCAATTACCTCGTCAGGTGCGTCGATGACATTTGAGGTTCCCGCCTCAACACTGAGCATGGGGGAAAATCAAATTCGAGTGAAACGCCTTCTTAGTTGCGCTGCCCCGCAGGAAGTCACAGCGATGATTACCGTCGGCAGTAAGCCATCGCAATGGAGTACTTTGGATGGTAAGACCTGCGGTGAGGGTTCTGTGCAGTTGACGGTAACGGGGACTTCAAACACAGACAAGGTGAAGTGGTACAAGCGAACTACCGATGAGACGCCAGTTTCAGAAGGAAGTATTTTCATTACAGAACCGATCGGAAAAGACGTTACCTACTACGCGGAGGTCACCAGCGTCCACGGATGCGTTTCGGATCGCAGGCCTGTGTTTGCGGAGGTGGTTTACGTATCTGAACCCGAAATTACGAATGGTGAAGGTGACGAACTGAGACTTGTCGGAGGCGAGACCGCACAATGGTTCTTCGAAGATCAGTCACTTGGATTGATGGCGGCTATCACGCCGGACAAAAACGGTGTGTACACTGCCGAAGTGGTTCAGGATGGTTGCCCTGCGCGAGTCTCCTACACCCATCTTGCTGCGGAAACCGGCAAGCCTGAGGTATATCAGGGATTTCCGAATCCATTCACAGACTACATTATGATCACTGAGGGTGCGGGATCAGTAAAATCCGTGAACGTGCGGGACGTTTCGGGAGCCGAAATAGCATTGCATGAGTCACCTGACGGGAGCAGTGGCCGCAGGTACGACACATCCGCTTTACCACGGGGGGTGTATGTGCTGGTAATTAATTATGAAAACAAAAAGGTTTATCAAAAAATGATGAAGAATTAGTGAAGGTCTGAAATCTTAAAGAGCAGTGAAAAAAATCATTGTTCTTTCATCTGCGAAAGCTTTATTTTTGTACGGTGACAGGTATTATTTCGATCGTTGGCTGAATACGTTTTCTCAATCAGGTCACATTTCTTGTTTTACATGTATAAACAAGGAAATAATACCTTAAATTTGAAGTTCCTAACCGAAAGAACAAGCTATGCGCTATTTTAGGCTCACGATTACGGGTATTATTTGTTTTTGTTCTTTCCATCTCTTTGCTCAGGCCACCGGCGATTATCGGTCGGTAGGGTCCGGTCCCTGGACTACTCCGGCCAATTGGGAGCGATTCGATGGATCATGGCAGCCCGCCCCAACTCCTCCTTCCGCGACGGATGGAATTATACTCATTCAAACAGGGCATGTAATCAATATTCCTGATGGCGTAACCGCTACTGCGGATCAGGTAATCCTCCTGGGAGGGCTTACTATTGACGCAGGTGGCGCCCTGGAACTGACCAATGGTTCCGGAGTCGACATGAATATCGTTGGATTCGGTTCGGTGGTGACTGTTAACGGGACTTTTATCCGGCATAACCTTTCCGAGATAAGCAATCTGTTCTCTTCGACGGCAATCCAGTTCAACTCGGGATCGGTTTACGATCACCGCTATACAACCACGATAGGCAGTATGCCTGCGTGTACCTGGAATGCGAACTCCACAATTTTATTTTCCGGATTTACCAATACAACACAGATAGACGCCAACAGTTCCTGGGCGAATACCTATGGGCACGTAACCTTCAACAGCCCCGGTCAACGCAACATCGTAAACTTTGCCGGTTTCCTGACTACGATTCAAGGCAATCTTAATGTGGAAGACACGGGAACCAATGCCGTCCAACTCAGCGACAGCGAAGCGCTGGATTTGAATATTGGTGGCAATGTTACCATCTCGGGGCTTTCGCGACTGACATTTAGCGTATCCGGCGACGTGACGGCAAATATTGGGGGTGACATCATTTTCACTTCCAGCAGGCCTGCAGCAACCTATACGACATTCACTGGCAGCACCACGATTAATTTGAACGGTAACTTCTTCATGGACGCGACTGAAACCGGCCGTTTCAGGGTTGCGGGAGCAGGTACTACCGGGAATACGGTTATAAACCTTCTTGGCGATCTTACGATAGTTTCCGGCCGCCTGGAGGAGTCGGGCACCAATCCATCGCAGGGAACTATAAACTTCCTGCGAAACGGTCTTCAGACCTTCACAAACGAAGGGCTGATCTCCGGGTATTTTAATTATTATGTCAGCCCTCAGACCACGCTTGATCTGGGTAGCTCTTCATTGATTGGTGCTACCCCCTCAGCTTTTACATTGGATGGCGGTACGTTGATCGTGGGATCGGACTATGAGCTGGGAGCGATTCATTCAGGAAATGCCAATGGCAACATCCGTACACCCAACGCGTTCCGGACTTATGCACCCGGATCTACCATTATCTATCGTGGCGCGGGGCCATTGATGTTGGGTGCCGGGCATCCTCTTAACACAGATATCACAACAATCATTGACAATCCTGATGGAGTGAGCCTTGCGGTAAATCGCGCAATCAATCATCCGCTGGTGCTTCAGTCGGGCGCCTTGAACGTTAATGGCTTCACATTAACCATCAACTCAACTATTGAAGATGCAGGTGGCTTTTTGACGGGTACGCCTACGTCGCGCCTTTTGCTATTGGGTACTGCTGACGGACCGATTGGTGATCTGCCTTTTGAACCAGGCTCTGCAGAGTTGGAGATACTTACGATCAACCGGACCGGGGACAACGTGTCGGCAGCGATTACGGGAGCGCTTACAATTTACACACAGCTCAACCTGACACGAGGCTCGTTGATTAATAATGGGACTCTGACCCTCGCCGACAGCGTAGTGCTTACGCGATATGAAACTGCTGAACTTACCGGAAATTCGCCGGTAACTAATCCCGGTGAGACATACAATGTCACGTACCGAACATTCTCAGCCGCAGGTGGGCCGTACGTAGTGCTTACCGGTGGGGTGGAACTTCCCGGTGATCCTGACCGACTTGGTGACCTTACGATTTTTCCTGCCCAGGCCAACGACCAGTTTTCACTTGATCGCGACATAACAATCAATGGTATTTTAACGCTCGTACGAGGAACATTCATCGCCAATGAGTTTGATGTTGTAATGAACGGACCGAACTGGAATGACAACGGCGGCAATCTGCTCCCGGGGTCTGGAGAAGTAATTTTCAGTGACAGCACAGTTGTAAATGGAACGAGCAATCCGCTATTTGGGAACATCCGCGCGACTTCAAATGCAATCGTCAGCTTTGTTCGGAACTTCACAGTTATCGGTGACGTCGACTTTGAGACGGGAAGCGATATCCGAATGAACAACGTAACGGCGATTTTCGGTGGAGGCGACCCTCAGGTTGTTTCAGCTGGCGGTGCGGTATTCGCCAATATTGATATTAGTAAGAGTGACGGTCAGGGAGTAACGCTTACAAGCCAGTTGAATTTGGCCGGTGCACTTCAGTTCGTAAATCCGTCTTCAGGCGTAGATTTACAAAGCAATGGAAATCTGGTGCTCATGTCAACGTCAGATGGAGCAGGTGCCGGTACGGCCCGTATCTACAGACTCTTAAATGGCAATCAGGTTTCAGGCGATGTTACGGTGCAGAGATACATGTCAGGCGAAGGACGCATTTATCGTTACCTTTCTTCACCTGTCAGTGACGCCACGGTAGCAGACTTCAAAGACGACTTCTTTGTTGGTGGTACGTTTTCCGATCCTTCACCAACGCAGGACATCTGCGGCTTCAGGACAAATTCAACCGCATCATCAGTTTTCTACTACGACGAAACTCTTCCTGGCGGAGAAAATGAAGGCTATATTGGGTATCCCTCAAGTGGACTTGCTGCGGATAATCCGCTGGAAGTTGGCCGCGGGTATGCTGCCTACATCCGCGTCTGCGACGATCCTACGGTCGTCGATTTTACCGGTTCGATCAACAGCGGAACATTGACCTTCCCTGTAACTTATACCCCGAATGATGC
>JAEZDW010000212.1 GCA_023417955.1 Bacteroidota bacterium | reverse complement strand
AAACTAACCCCGCTTTAAAAAACCAAACGCGGCTCTGTCAGCGATATGGGGTTCCACCGGACGGTCCTCCTTCAATGCCTGTTCATAAGCATAGGAAAAATAGCCGTGATTGGGATTGGGGTATATGTTACCTTTTTCAATTGACTGATCCTTATCGCGCCCTTTGTTATTCCACGCTCTGTCCAATGCTTCATCTGATCCGTACTTCTGTTTCAGCCACTTTGAAAATTTCTCGCACAGGATTTTTCTGTATGTCGGCGTCTGTTTGAGTGTCTCCTCCATCGCGCCCCAGTAAATGTTGTCTTCGTTCTGAAGTTCGATAAAAGTGAGAGCAGGATCTTCTGCATAACGTTTGCCGGTTAGCGGGTTAACATGATTCAGCATGTTTATCGTGAGCTCTATGTTAACCGCCTGAAGATCTTCTGCGAAGTTTACGAGTGATGCCGTTGTTCCATCGAGATGTGACCAGGGAAATTTTGTGTCGCGGACTTCCTGATATGCGATAACGCGGGCACTGTCTGCAGGCATTAGCCTGTGCCCATAGATGTGTGACCAGCTGTAATAGACGCCAGTATCTTGCAACGTTTTGCAGAAATAATCAAAGCGACTCCAGTTTTCACGAGTGATTTCAGTGGAGTGTATCCCATCGGTTGCATCCCACGTGAATTTGTGAAATCTGACGCTGTTGATTCCGTATTTCGTCAGGAACCGGACCCAGCTACGCACCTTCTCTTCACCCGAAAAAGGCCTTGTGCCGCAAATGTTGACTCCCCAGAATTTTACCTTCGTCCCATCTTCAAAGGCAAAGTCATCGCCCTGCATTGTCATAAATCCGTGCTTGCCGGCAGGTTTATCCAGCCAATCGGTCAAATCAACATCATTCGAACGGAAATAGTCTTTGGGTGTGAACTCGAACCACTGTTTTGTATCTTCCTGGCAGTACGCCGAAAGGATAACGAAAAGAAGTATTGAAAGGAACGTAAATTTCATGCGGTAATGTAGGTGTACCGAATATATTCATTGTCCTGCACTATCCGAGTTGTGTCCTGAAGCAGGATAGTAAAGGATTACCCGCGAATGCCAATTTCGGAAATTCCGGTTGCGGAAATGCTCCGCTTGCGTAAAATGGATCGGTGAAGATGGAAAAGATTCGTGAAGTGTGTAAGTTGTTGTGAATCGATTCTCCGCAAAGCAACAGGTTTGATTCCAATTAATCATAGTCAATGAAGTCAAATGTTTTACGTCTCGCTGCCTTGTTGGTGTGCTGCATGCTTGTTTCAGTATGGGTGTTCGCCACCGATCTGGTCCCGGTAAGACTTACATGTGATTACGTTGTAAATCCGCTGGGTATCGACACCTCTGAGCCGCGATTTAGCTGGCAGTTTACGTCCGATGTGGTGAATGGAAGACAATCCGCGTACGAGATCATGGTTGCGGGTAGCGAGGCCGTAGTTGCTCGTGGCGAAGGCGATATCTGGGCGTCAGGCAAGGTGGCCTCATCGAACTCAATTAATATTTCGTATGCGGGTACGCCGTTAAAATCCTTTACCCGCTATTACTGGCGAGTTCGCGTTTACAATGAGGAGGGCAGAGCTACCTTAAGCGATGTTGCCTGGTTCGAAACGGCTATGCTTGCCGAAAGTGATTGGAAAGCAACCTGGATCGACGATGGCCAGCCTCAACCAACGAATGACGTCGATCACTACAACAAACCTGCGATGCCTTTGTTTCGCAAGCAGTTTACCTCTGGCAAGAAAGTAACATCCGCACGACTTTATATCAGTGGCCTCGGATATTATGAAGCATACCTTAACGGAAACCGGGTTGGTGATCACGTGCTTGATCCGGGTTGGACTGCATACGACGAGGAGGTGCTGTACAGCGTCTACGACGTCACGTCTATGATAAAGAGTGGCTCCAATGCCATCGGTATCATGTTGGGAAACGGGTGGTGGAATCCGCTTCCGATAAAACTCTTTGGTCGCTGGGATATCCGCGAATACCAACAAACTGGCAGACCCTGCGTTAAGGCAGAGCTTCACATTCGGTACAACGACGGTACGGCTACAGTTATTCCTACCGACGAAACGTGGCAGACTACGTTGGGGCCAGTGATGCAAAACAGCGTCTACCTTGGTGAACACTACGATGCACGCAATGAGATCTCGGGTTGGAACACAACGAATCCGCCACGCGGCATAACGTGGAAGAAGACCGCAACGACAAAAGGTCCAACGGGAAGGCTGGCTGTACAGATGCAGCCACCTGTGAAAATCATAGAAGTTATTAAGCCCGTAAGAATTATGAATCCGCGACCGGACACATTCATCGTCGATATGGGTGTCAACTTTGCCGGTGTCGCGCGTATCAGGGTTAAAGGTCCTTCGGGGAAAACGATTCACCTCCGTTATGGAGAGGACTTGTTTGATGATGGTACGCTGAATTATTCCACTACGGTGATGACGCAGATTCGCAAAGGCGGAATTAAGGGCGGTCCGGGTGCCCCTGAAACGGCATGGCAGGAAGACCGGTATACGCTTAAGGGCAAAGGTCGTGAAACATGGTATCCGCGATTTACATTTCATGGGTTCCGTTACGTTGAAATAACGGGCTGGCCAGGAAGGCCAACGCTCGCCGATATTGAAGGACTGCGTATGAGCGCCGCCCTCGATGAGGCTGGGTCGTTCACCTGCTCAAATGAAATGTTTAATAAAGTTCAACAAGTAACAAAGCGCACGTTTCAAAGCAATGTGTTCAGTGTGCAATCGGATTGTCCCGCAAGAGAGAAACTCGGTTATGGTGCTGACATCGTTGTAACCGCGAACGCATTTATCTACAACTATGACATGGCCACTTTTTATCGCAAGGCGGTGCGTGATTATGCCAACGATCAGCAGGAGGATGGCGGCATCACCGAAACGGCTCCCTTTGTCGGTATTGCGGACCGTGGTTATGGGGGTTACTCTGGACCGCTGGGATGGCAGCTTGCATTTCCTTTTACGCAGGAACAACTCCACGACTTTTACGGTGACAAACGGATTGTAGACGAATTCTATCCTGCCTTCAGGAAACAAATGGATTTCCTAGAATCAAAAGCGGTGCAGGGATTATTTCATTGGGATATCGGTGATCACGAAGCACTGGACCCACGTGCTGAAGCATTTTCTGCCGCGGCATTTTATTATCATCACGCGAAACTTGCAGCGAAGTTTGCGGGCATTCTCGACAGGATGGATGACTCACTAAAGTATGCGCGTCTTGCTGAGAACATAAAGAGATTGATCATAAGAAAATACCACGTGCCGGGTACCGGCCGGTTTGATAATGCAACACAGGCTGCACAAATATTTGCATTGTGGTATGGTCTTTCACCTGAACCGGAAAACACGCTAAAGGTACTCATGGATGAATTTGCCAGGCACAAATGGCACGTGTCAACCGGAATATTCGGTACAAAAATGATGTTCGATATACTGCGTGAACTTGACTTGAATGATGTTGCGTATCGCGTGGCTAATCAGCGGGATTTTCCAGGGTGGGGGCATATGATTGACCGCGGTGCCACGACGCTTTGGGAAACGTGGAGCTATCCGGAAAAGTATCCATCGCAGAATCATCCGATGTTTGGATCAGTCAGTGAGTGGTTTTACAGATCGCTGCTCGGGATAAATCCGGCCGCGCCTGGGTTTGAAAGAATTTTGATCAAGCCTCAGCCTGCCGGCGATCTCGCATGGGCGAAAGGAAGTTATCAGTCAGTACGCGGCGTGATTAAAAGTGCATGGTCAAGAAGCGAAAAATCGTTCGAACTAAAGGTTGCTATTCCGGGCAATACAACTGCCGAGATCTGGGTGCCGGCTTCTGGAGGTCAAACCGTCTCTGAAGGAAATAACCCCACTTCCGATGGTGTTCGTAACGGTAATTATATTGTTTTTACCCGCGGTTCCGGGAATTATACATTTACTGCCAAATGATGATTACGAATATGAAAAATGTTTTGCTTGTCGTTTTAGTCGTCGCTTCGACGGTATTCGCTTGTGCACAACCCCCGCGTCTTATTGTGCGTGGCGATGATATGGGTTATTCACACTCCGGAAATCTTGCATTGATCAAGGCGTATAAAGAAGGAATTCAAACTTCCATTGAAGTTATTGTTCCTTCGCCCTGGTTTCCGGAGGCGGTGAAGTTGTTGCAGGAAAATCCCGGCACCGATGTTGGTATTCACCTCGCGATCACAAGCGAGTGGGATAATGTGAAGTGGCGCCCTTTGTCGGATTGTAAAAGCCTCATGGACGAAGACGGATACTTCTATCCGATGACGTGGCCAAACAAAAACTATCCCGGAAAGTCAATCCGCGAAAACAAGTGGACGCTCGACGATGTTGAAAAAGAGTTTCGTGCCCAGATTGAGATGGCGAAAAAATACATCCCCAGGTTGAGCCACATAAGCGGACATATGGGTTGTACCAACCTCAGTGATTCGGTGCGAATGCTTACAAAGCGGTTGGCCAGAGAATATGATATTGATATCGATCTTGTCGAACACAACGTAAAGGGTATTAGCTACGACGGTCCGCACCGGACTTTTGCCGAGAAAAAGGCAAGCTTTGAAAAGATGCTGCGAAAACTTGAAAAGGGTAAGACGTACCTGTTTGTTGATCACCCCGGTCTCGATAACGAGGAACTTCGTGCCATTCATCACATTGGTTATGAAGATGTGGCGGAAGACAGGCAGGGTGTAACCTCGCTATGGACCGATCCTGATATAAAAGCGCTTGTCAGGAAACTGGGTATTCAGCTGATTTCTTATCGCGACCTGGTTACAAAAAAGTGATTCTGTTCAAACGATAATAAATCCCATTGGCCCGATGGTGATTTGTATGCCGCGTTCAGGGATGGAAACGGTTTGGTCGGATGATGTGTAATTCCATAACAGCACCTTGTTGTTCTTAAATACGATTCCATCAACCTGTAATGGTTTGGAAGAATGCGTTTCGAAGGCTTCGTTGCTTCCTGCTTCACGTAGCAGTTGAAATGCCCGGAATACCGGGTATTCTTCGCCTTCGTTCGAGATTATTCCATGCGGCCCAACTGTCTGAAAGTAAGTCACGGCACTTGCATTTGCAGCGGCCATTTGTTTAATGCTTCCTAGTGTCCAAACTGCACAAAATGGTGTTTGCTGCCGCGGTTCAATTCGCTCTTCTTCCGAAATATGAAATGCCGCGGGGTTGGTCGCGTATGGATTGTACTTTCGCTTCAGTAATACCGGTGAGACGTGAGCTGCAGTATTGTAGATGTTTCGTGCACTGATTACGCCATAATACTGCGCTTCAAGGTTTTCTATGATTGTGAGGTCGTCCGAAGCATGCTCCTGCGGGTCAAGGCCGAACGTCACATAGTCAGCGGCCGATTCTGAAAACCGGTGTCTGTTTAATTCGGTAAAGTTGAAATCTGTTCCTGCGCCCACCGCAGCCGTTGGGAAGATGCTTTTGAGAAATGGAATGAATTCAAGATGATGGTCGCGCGTGGTGAGTTCACCTTTGCTCAATACAGTAATTTTTCGTACGGGAACCCGCTCCTTATCAAACAGGTTTAAAAAGTCGTCAAGCGCGTCCCGTGGATCCTGGGGTAAGTGCATGACAATTTCAAGTGGTAATTCAAGCCGTTCACTGATCAATACGTCGTTGGTAAAGCTATCCTGCCATTCGATGTTGCTGAGGTCAACGTCAATACGGTAATGGTCAAACCTGATTGCCTTTAACGATTTAAGGATTTCTTCTGTAAACTCCTCTGACGGTGAAGATGAAATGCCTATTGCTGGAAGCACTAACTCCTTTTGTGAAGTTGTGATTTTGATTATATCAGATGTGGGCAACTTCTTGAGACGCTGTTCCGGTTTGAATATGACTTTCTGACCTATTCGCTCACCTTTTTTCAATTCTGCCGGGAATGGTTTGCTCAATGGTGTACAAAATGTTTTGAACGATGCATCACTCCAGTTTCGCTGATCTTCTGTTTCGAAGACATCGCCGCTGAACCGGAGTGAATACCAATGATCATTAACCTGCCATTTCATTTGGACGATATCAAGGAACGGATCTTCCGGTGCGATGTATTCCGGAAATGTGTGTTCCGTGGTTGTTGCATCGTCGTGAAGGATGACCACTGGCTGTCCGATTGTCTCGCGCAGGGGATGCAGTACACAAAATCCGGCTCTGTTTTTTCGGTGGTCTGCCATAACTTCACCATCAATTGAAAATACAATTTCTCCCGTAGCCTTACCCTCAATTGTTACAATCCAGCGGATGAATACGACATTGTCCGAATGGCTGTCCGCGTGGTAGTGGATGCGAAAACCACCATTAGTTGAGTCAATCACTTCATCGTAAACCTTTAGCGAATGCGTGCCCCAGTTTTCATCCCGTAGCGCGAAGTAAATCATGCGCAGTATTTCTTTATCGCCATAACGTATGTAGCGCACAAAACCGTTTTGGTAGGTGAGCGTGAATGGTCCGCAAGTAAGGTCTTTCATTTAAATCTGGTTTCAGGCAAAATTTATTCGCTACTTACCTGGCAGAGGATAGCGTTTCGAAACATCATCGAGTATCAAAACCCAGTCGTGACCATACCCGGCCGAAGGTGGCGTGAACTCACGCGCGGCTTTGTTATCGAATTTTCCACCGTCTTTAGTTTCACCGTTTCTCGGATTGTACCAGGTTGCTGCCAGCTCTTTGCCAGTGATCTTGCCCGGATTTACTTTAAAAGACATGCCTTGTGCTGTGTACACAAAAAAGTAATCTTTTCCGCGTGTCGCCTGTATCCGGTCGTTGTTGCCGCGTGCGTTATCAATTATACTTTGATCAGGCACTCTGTCAAACATCGGTCGTGATTCAATCAGCTCGCGGAGGTGCTTCATTTGAGACGCTCCCGGAAGGTCCAATGCGTCATACCAATAATGATGCGGACCGTTAACCGGTTTCCTGTCGGGTGAGTACATCTGCCAGATGTCATGGCATCCATATGTATGGCCGAATGCACCGGCAAAAACATCCAGGTATGCGTGTTTGCGGATGTCATACGCACTCGATGTCCCGAGATCGACCGCGTTGAAACACACCGGATGGTCTTCGTAGAGCGCTTCGCCGTCGATCACAGGCTTCACAGGCTTCATATTGTAGGCAACCTGAATACGGTCCCAAACATTGTTCTCACGACAGTGACCAGTTTGAAACATGTTGAAGTCAAGCCATTTGTCCTCATGAAACCATTTGGCAGATCCGCCATCCTTTATGCCGGTTGGCTGAGGATGAAACGTCATAAGCGCATTGTCCGAACCGCCGACGGCTTCAGTGATGCCTTTAGCCATTGCACGCCAGATAGCCACGTCGTTGTCATTGCGTGGATTGCGGTCGCCGCCAAGAATCCAGATGATATTTTTCCTGTCCTTGTATCGTTTCCCAATCCAGAATCCGTACGCTCTGGCGTTTTGCTGATTGAAAATTTCCGGGCCGGTGCCCCATCGATCGCGATACACTTTGTCTCCCCACGTCGGCAATAATCCAATATACAAGCCAAGCTCACCAGCCTTATCGATAATAAAATCAACATGTTGGAAATAGGCGTCGCGTGGTTTTGTCGGGTCGTCATTCTCCAATGGAATTTCTCCATAAGGATTGGGATCATGTAGCCCGTCAAGTTCCGCCAGGG
>JAEZDW010000147.1 GCA_023417955.1 Bacteroidota bacterium | reverse complement strand
ATGGAATGTATCACGTTGACGCGTGAGCTCACGTCGCGACGATAATTGTTTTCGATTTCAAACGCGGGCAAATGACGCTAAAATGATACCTTTACAAAGGAGATGCTGTTTCTTTTCAAAATTGGTTTTCTGGAAGTAAGCCTGGTTGATTTTGTCGACGTGGCGCTCGTCAGCGTCTTGCTTTACCAGGTCTACAAACTGATAAGAGGCAGTATCGCAGTCAATATCTTTCTTGGGATTCTCGCACTCTACCTCATCTATCTTATTGTTCGTGCAGCTCAAATGGAATTGCTTGCCACAATTCTGGGGCAATTCATGGGCGTGGGAGTACTCGCGATGATCATCCTGTTTCAACCCGAAATCCGTAAGTTCCTCCTTGTCATCGGGCGTGGTACGGAGTTTCGTGAAAACATATTTCGTACAATTGCCACATGGCGCAACCAGTATCATGAAGATTTTGAAGTTGATGAGGTAATCGAGGCTGCGAAAGCGCTGAAGGCATCCAAAACGGGTGCCCTTATTGTTTTTACCCGGGACTCGGAGTTGAAGTTTTATGCCGAAACCGGTGACGCCCTCGACTCGAAGATTTCAAAGCGGCTGCTTCTCTCGATTTTCAACAAGCATTCTCCGCTGCACGACGGCGCAGTAATTTTATATAAAGCCCGGATCAAGGCCGCGCGGTGTGTGCTTCCGGTAAGTGAAAACGATAACCTGCCGCCGAATTTCGGACTGAGGCATAGGGCTGCCGTTGGAATGTCAGAAAATACCGATACGCTGGTGATGGCGATTTCGGAAGAAACCGGACGCCTTATTTTGGCCCGGAACGGGAAGTATCTCCGGGGGTTGAAGCTGAAGCAGGTGGAGACCAAGATACTGCAATACCTCCATAACGCTGAACCGGCGAGTTGGGAAGAACTACCGGCGGAGGAGCCCGAAAACGTCGATGCCTGAGAAATATCAGATCTGCCGGAAATATCTTTTACGATGAGAATCATTGCTCCCCTTCTTTTTCTTGCGGGTATTGCAGGTGCGTATGCCCAGCCCGTTGAAACTGTCGTGCAGCGCGGCCACGAATTGTCGGTGCTGCGCGTACTCGCAAACCGCGACAGCAGCTTCATAATCACGACAAGCAAAGACAAGACAGCCCGGCTGTGGGAAATGTCGACGCGAAGGGAAGTTCGTTCTTTTCAGGGACACGAAGCTTCCGTGACGTCTCTCGCGGTTTCTTCTGACTGGAAGCTGTTGCTTACCGGAAGTAATGACAAACAGGTTAAGCTATGGCGTATTGAATCGGGAGAGGAAATCTTCAGCACACTCACAACAGACTATATAACCGACGTCGCCATTGATCCCGGCAATCGCTTTTTTATTTATGCCGGTTATAATGATACCGGGAGGGGCGATACCGCTGTAGTGCGCGACCTTAATTCGAAGAAGGTTCTGGCAAAAATTCCGGTAGACCCCGACAAAGGACTGGGTACCGGCGTTCGTGTCGCCATTTCGCCCGACGGTAAGTGGATAGCTTTCGGTGAGGATAACCGGAAGGTGACCCTTTACAGCACTAACGACTGGGCCAGGCGTCATGTGTTTCAATATCCCGAAGGTTTTTGCGGCGGATGTGGTGCAGATATGGTTTTCACTTCCGATAGCCGGAGAATCATCGTCGCATTTCGCCACGGTACAGTAAAGGAGTATGCACTGTCGGATTTTGCGGAGACACGGCACTATCTCGACAGACTTGACGAGTTGTCGGAAATAGCACTCAGCCCTGATAACAGGATGCTGGCACTTGCATCAGCAAATGAAGTACAGGTTCTCAAGACAATTAGTGGTGCCGTTGTGTCAGAACTTCCCGCGGAAGAAAAGGGCAAATTTCACGGTGTCGCATTTTCGGGGAATGGTACGCTCATCGTTGCATCTGATGACAACACCGCGATAGTATGGCGGCCGGTGCAGAACGTCAGGGAAAAACCTTTTTCAGGCTTCCTGAATATGGTTGATAAGGGTGGGTTGAATTACGATCCGAATTTTTACTGGCAGAGTCACATTGCAAAGTATGTCAGGTTAAAGAACAAGCTGCTTATCGCGCGGGATGGCAAGTCGTTGATCAAAGGAAAATTTGGAACCCGTATACGTCAATGGGATATGGCAACGGGACGCACAGTGATGGAGTATTCCGGCCACAAGAAAGCAGTGCTCGCCTATGACCTGTCGCGAGACGGAAGCAGACTCATCTCCGGAGGTGGTGATGGTAAGATCATCCTGTGGGATGCCAAAACCGGAGATTCACTTCGCGTAATTCAGGCTTATCGCGAACCAATATTTGATATTCAGTTCAGCAGCGACGAAAGCAAAGTTGTGTCTTCGAGTTGGGATGGAACAATGAAAATACATGACCTCGCGTCCGGAAAGATGGAGAGCTACTTTAATCTGGAAAACTCATCGGCGTATTGTCTGGCTCTTCACCCCTCAGACCTTTATACGATCACAGGACGCCTCGACCATTCATTGCAGATGTGGGAAAATGATACCCGCACTGTCGTGCGAACATTCATTGGACATACAGACATCGTTTCATCGGTGCGCGTTTCTGCTGATCAGAAGTCGTTGCTCACCGGAAGCTGGGATGGGAGTGTGAGATTGTGGGATATAGGTACAGGCCTGATGACGCGCAAACTCGTTCATGCAAAAACGCCGGTACACGTCGCGGTTTTCAGTCCTGACGAGAAGCACATCTACTCCGCGGGTGCTGATCGTGTGATCAGAGTCTGGGATAGTAATTCATTTCGGCAAACCAGATCGTTTGAAGGGCATAATGCGGAGATCACTTCACTGGTTTTCAGTCCGGATAACCGGATGCTGATTTCACACAGTGTAGACGGTGTTACCAAATTCTGGGACCTTACGTCGGGAAAAGAATTTTTTGAACACATTCACCTGGGTGACAAAGACTGGCTTGTCAAAAACCGCGACGGATATTTCAACGGTACCGATGGTGCGAGGCAGTACATTCATTTTGTGAGCGGATCAAAAACGTATGCTGTCGACCAGTTTTTCAACGACTTCTTTCGTCCGGACCTCTTGCCTAAAATATTTCAGAGCAGGGGTGGTGACGATTTAAAAGGTGTTCATGGCAGACTTAAAAATTCCCCACCACCCGTCTTAAAGATCGCTGCTGTGCCGGTGGATGAAACCAGGTCAGAAATTCTTGTGAGGATGATCGACTCAGGATCGGGTGTCTCGGGACTCACGCTTCTCCATAATGGGAAAAGTCTCGCGCTAAACGGGAAAGAAATCAAGTATCCGTCAGGCAAAGGAGAACAATCTACATTCAAGGTGGTAGTAGACCTGATTGGAGGTACTAACACGTTTACGGTCGTGGCAGCCAACAGTGATAGAGTGGAATCGGACCCTGTTTCGGTGGAAGTTTTTAGCGAATCCGGGGTCCGGCACAGTAATTGTCACATCCTCGCTGTTGGTATTAACGAATACAGGAATCAGAAGCTCAACCTGAATTACGCGAAGCCTGACGCTGTTTCGTTTACTGAGGTAATGCAAAATTTCGCGGGGCCATTGTTTCGTGAGGTATTTGTCCACACCCTGTACGATACAGACGCAACACGCGAGAAGATTCTCAGTAAAATGGATGAGCTGAGCAATGTGGTGCGGCCTGAAGACGTTTTCGTATTGTATTACGCGGGCCATGGTAGTATGGTAGACAATAAATTCTACTTCATACCCACTGAAAATTCCCGGCTGTATGACGCGGCAGGTTTAAAGAAGGAAGCGATTGAGGCGCTGGTGTTGCAGGAGAAGCTGAAAAATGTCAAGGCTTTGAAGCAACTTATCATCATGGATGCGTGTCAATCGGGAGGGTCGGTTGAACTTTTGGCGGTTCGTGGTGCCAACGAAGAAAAGGCCATCGCCCAGTTGTCGAGAAGTACAGGTATTCATGTGCTGGCTTCGGCGGGCAGTGAACAATTTGCCGCAGAATTTTCTGAACTTGGCCACGGATTGTTCACTTATGTATTGATCCGCGCTCTCAATGGTGAGGCGGATGGAGCGCCGCGAGACGGAAAGGTTACCATTTATGAATTGAAGTCATTCATAGATGACCAGGTGCCCGAGATGACGCGAAAGCTGAAGGGCAAACCTCAGTATCCCTATACGTTTAGTCGCGGCCAGGACTTCCCGGTGGTTATTAAGCCGTAAAAAGCTTGTAACTTTGCAATGTAAACTTCGTTGATCCAGTAGACTGTAAACTCAAAATCAATGGTCGAAGCAAGTCCGGTCAAATTTTATCTTGCCAAGTACTTCTTCCTGATGGTTGCCATCGTACTCTGGGTTTCAGGTTGTGTCCTCTTTATTATTTATGGACTTGAATTCCTGAACATCATCGCTGTCTCCACCCTTGAGTTCGCCGGCGTCGCGCTTGTGTTCGTTTTCCTTGCGTTCAGTGATCGCATAAAACGCGTGCGCATTGGCGACAACAAACTCGTTGTTATGGAGGATGATGACATGAATATCCGCTTTGGATGGGAAGAGGTCAAATCGATTTCCCAGGTGCCCCTGCTGAACCTGTATAAGGTGCGCTTCCGCGGACGTCATACGAGTTTTTATTTCTTCAGCGTCGGTGACCTGCGTCAGCGGGTCGGTCACTTCATTAAGCAGTCGACCGACGTTAGAAACAAACTCATCTAGTTCTTAAGCACACCCAGTTCACGGCCAACCGCGATGAAGGCGGAGATCGCCTTGTCGAGATGTTCCCGTGTATGTGCCGCAGATATCTGAACACGAATCCGTGCCTTGTCCTTTGGTACTACCGGGTAAAAGAATCCGATTACGTAAATCCCCTTTTCAAGCAATTGTTCCGCGAATGTCTGCGCAAGCTTCGCGTCGTAAAGCATAATCGGAACAATTGGATGCTGGCCTTCCTTAATATCAAATCCTGCTGATGTCATTGCATCGCGGAAGTAACGTGTATTCGATTCAAGGCGGTCGCGTAACTCTGTTGTCTGCGACAGCATATCAAAAACCTCAATGGAGGCGCCAACGATGGCGGGTGCAAGTGTATTTGAAAAGAGATAAGGGCGTGAACGCTGCCGCAGGAGTTCAATAATTTCCTTGCGACCTGATGTGAATCCGCCGGAAGCACCACCCAATGCTTTTCCTAAAGTACCCGTAATGATGTCAACGCGATCCATCACGCCGCACAACTCGGGGACGCCGCGGCCGGTTTTTCCGAGGAAGCCCGTGCTGTGACTTTCATCGGTCATTACAAGTGCATCGAATTTGTCAGCGAGGTCACAAATCTTATCCATCTGTGCAATTGTACCATCCATAGAGAACGCGCCATCGGTGACGATCATAATTTGGCGCGCACCTGCCTTCTTTGCCTCCTCGAGCTGCCGCTCAAGGTCAGCCATGTCGTTGTTCTTGTAGCGAAAACGCATAGCCTTGCACAGGCGGATGCCATCGATTATGGATGCATGATTGAGTTCGTCGGATACGATCGCGTCTTCTGCGCCCAGCAATGGTTCGAAGACACCACCGTTTGCATCAAAAGCTGCCGCGTACAGTATGGTGTCATCGGTATGGAGGAATCGGGAAATACGATCTTCGAGTTCTTTGTGAATATCCTGCGTGCCACAAATAAAGCGTACTGAAGACATCCCGTAACCGTGGGTGTCAATAGCGCGTTTGGCAGCTTCAATAACCCGAGGGTGTGATGACAATCCGAGGTAGTTGTTAGCACAAAAGTTAATGACGGACTGTCTGTCAGTCGTAGCGATTTCAGCACCCTGGGGTGTAGTGATGATTCTCTCTTTTTTGAAGAGGCCGGCGTCGCGAATGCCTTGCAGCTCTTGCTCCAGGCGGCCTTTGAATTTGTCGTACATGTTGCTAAGAAGTTTTGGGTTTAGGCCTCATCACCGGACGCGGGATCGCCGGCTTCTTGGGAGGCTGCACCTGAGGTGTCTGTTGCTCTCCTGACGGCGTCGGCGGTGCGACATCAGTAGCCTTCGATATAACAGGTGGTTGTACCTCGGTGACAACTGGCGCCGGGTACTTTCTTCGGATTGGATTGATGAGGTACAGCATTCGGGAGGTAAAGCTCGCCGGACTCATTTGTTCGAAGTCGCGTTTCCAATTCTCCCATAAATCCCGCTCTGCGGCCTTAAACGCTTCCGAAGAAATCTTTTTTGAATGCAGAAATGATTCAAATTCCACGGGGCCAAAGTTAAACGAAAAGGCCTAACAGATATTAGGAGGATCGCATTTTTTGGTAATTTGCGCGACGAAATTCAGGTTAATGGCAATAGAGAAAGTACTGGTGATAGGCGCGGGAGGTCAGCTTGGCTCCGAGCTTACTGAACGATTGCGACAGTTACACGGGGCTGATAATGTGATCGCTGCGGATGTGAAGATGCGCGAATACTTTTCGGGTTGGAAGTTTGAAGTACTGGATGTTCTCGACCTCGCGGGACTTGAGCGAATCATTCAACAACACAGCATTACTCAGATTTATCACCTCGCCGCATTGCTCTCTGCTGTGGGGGAGCAAAAGCCGGACCTTGCATGGAAGATTAACGTGCAGGGACTTCTTAACGTACTCGAATCTGCGGTAAAGTATAAGGTTCAGAAGGTTTACTGGCCGAGTTCGATCGCAGTTTATGGACCGACAACTCCTAAAGTTAATACACCGCAGGACACCATCATGGATCCGACTACAGTGTACGGCATTAGCAAACTTACCGGCGAGCGTTGGTGTGAATGGTATTATCAAAAGCACGGCCTCGATGTGCGCAGTCTTCGTTATCCGGGGTTGATCGGCTATAAGGCGAAGCCGGGTGGAGGTACGACCGATTATGC
>JAEZDW010000073.1 GCA_023417955.1 Bacteroidota bacterium | reverse complement strand
AAGCTGAAGATAATATGCGTGAGCTTTTCAGCCGGCAGATCGTCAACCATTTCGGGGCCATGAGAATAGTACGCGATGATGTTGAAATCTTTTTTTTGCGCAGATAACAACGTAGTGGCTAGAAACAGCGACAGCGCGGCAATGAGAATCTTCCGTGTCATATCGTCAAATCGTTTGTCAAATCTGTGCGCCGATTGTGAGACGCCGGCAGCGTTTGTGATGGACGGAAGATATTTCTTCTACCGAGGCGGTTGTGTTGTGTGTAATAGGTGGTGATGAGAACCCATAAAATAAAAAAGGGGTCGTAACCAACCCCATTTGTTTCAGCTAACGGATAAAGACGTTACTTCTGAGCAGTTACTGCTTTCTTTCTGGCGATTTGTCCGAACAGCACGCCACAAATTGTATAAGGCAAAGCAAAGAAGAGGTTTACACCAATGATTTCCATAACGGAACTTCCAGGATAATTTTGCATACCTGAGAAGAGTGCGATGACAGCTACAAAGATCAGTGAGATCGCAGTATTGTACATGGCGCGTTCCATTCGGGCAGACTCGAAGCCGGCACGAATGCTGCCGATGATTGCAATGGCGAGAACACCAAGGTAAAGGAAGTTACCCGGGTTTGGCCCGCCGCCAATCAGTCCGACTGCGAGATTAGCCCAAATCATGAGCAGTGTGGTACCGATGCCGAGCGCCATCGCGCAGCGGTACATAATGTTTGTGGACTGACGTGTCACAAGAACGAAAGCGAGTCCGGTGCTGAATAGCAAGATTCCCGCGACAACAAAGTCGATCACGCTCCACTGAACGGAGTCCGTGAAGAACATGGCGATCCACGGAATCATAAGCAACGACAACGTCCCGATGGCTACTGCCAGAATTGATTGATAGAGTTTGAGCTTTCTCATATTGATATCGTTTTTGGTTCTGAATGGCCGGCCCCTATTTTGGGACTGATCTGGTTGCTTGTTTGTACGATGTAAAAGTACTTTGTGTTTCAAAGTAAAGCAAGTGGTAATGGTTTTTTTTTGAAAAGAGTCTTCTACGGGAAGATGTTTGAACTGGGAGTCGAGGGATTTAGGGATTAACAGGATTAAAAACTCCTCCGGCAAAAGCCGGAGGAGCTCTAAAAAGAATGACTTAGTACAACGTCTACTGAACCCGCGTCCGAAAGCAGCTGCTCCCCCAATCCGGCCATCCTTTCGTCCCTGGAATCCCAGTCAGGCAATGAATGAAGCAGAAACCGTCAACCTATACTACCTCTGCCTTCGTATCCTCCTCCTCCCCCGGAACGGGCTTTGTCCGCCACCACAACCCGAGGGTTGAGCCTGTAATATTCATTACCGGACCAAAGATCGCGGGTGCGAGGCCGACGGTTGCGAGCTTACCCATTTCTTTGGCGAGGCCTGATGCGAGGCCGCCGTTTTGCAAGCCGACTTCAATGGCGATGGTACGACAGTCGCGCTCTGACATTCCTATAGCGCGGGCCGCCCAATAGCCAATCAGGTATCCGAAGAGATTATGCAACAACACCACGACCAGCAGCAGCGCGCCTACTTCCAGGAGTCCGTCGCGACCAGCAGCGGTAATAATGGCTATGATGAATCCGATACTTAACATCGAAATCAACGGCATGACCGTCTGCAGCAGCGTAATACGCTTGTGAAAGAAGTGATTGAATAACAACCCTGCCCCTACTGGAAAGATGATGATTGTGATGATATCCCACATCATTTTCCAGAAGTCAATTTGAACGTACTCACCGGCGAGAAATTCCATGTAGAAAGGCGTTACCAGCGGGGCAAGCAGCGTTGCCACGGCAGTAAGTGTCACAGATAATGCCAGGTTTGCTCTTGCGAGATACGAAATCACGTTGCTGGCGAGCCCGCTGGGACAACTGCCAATAAGGATTACACCGGCAGCAACCTCGGGAGGCAGCGCGAAGAGTTTCGTAAGACCGTAGCCCAGGAAGGGCATAATCGTAAACTGACATGCAATTCCCACCATTACACCTTTAGGCATTTGCAGCACACGTGCGAAATCCCGCCAGCTGAGCGCTGCCCCCATACCGAACATAATGATTTGCAGCAGTGGCACAATCAGTTTTGACAACTGATATCCTCCGACGCTTGTAAGGTGCTGCGGATAATACATCGCGAAAGACACCGCTGCAAAGATCATTATCGTATATGCATAGCCTTTCAGTATGTCATGGGTTCGCAACGCCAGTGCAAGCATTATGAAGAATCCCATCAGGAACCAACCTGCATTGTAGTAGCTTCCTATGATGTTCATGGCAACGTACACCAGTAACATCACGGCTGCAAGCACCGCGGGAACCCGGGCTACCCGATTTTTACTCATAGTTTTGTCTTATGATTGGTTAGCTCCAAAGTCTGTCCCAGCTACGATCCTTATCCCACTCAGGAGTCGGTGCGAAGTATTGTTTGTTTTCGGGATCGAGGTGTTGTTTGACGACCGCCTCATTCAGTTCGACACCGAGGCCTGGCGCGTCAGGTACAAGTGCAAATCCCTTCTCAATAAGTTTATGTTTTGTTTTAACAAGACTTTCCCAGTAATCGAGGTCGACACTATGGTGCTCGAGTGCCATGAAGTTTTGCGTTGCCGCGGCGCAATGAACATTGGCCATGAACGAAACCGGTGTTCCTGCAAAGTGCATCGCCATGGCAACTCCGCGTTCCTCAGCATAGTCACCAATACGTTTTGTTTCAAGCAATCCTCCGGATGTGGCAAGGTCCGGATGGATGATATCCACTGCACGCGCGTCTACGAGCTTGTTAAAATCTTCCTTCAGGTAAATATCCTCACCGGTACACGTCGGCGTTTCAATTGCGTCGGAAATTGTTTTCCATTGTTCGGTGAATTTCCATGGGATGAGATCCTCGAGCCAGGCAAGTCGATACTTCTCAACCGCGCGACCAAGCCGGATAGCATTGTTATGATCGAAGTGACCATAGTGGTCTGAGGATATCGGTATTTCGTAGCCGATCTTCTCCCTGACATAAGCAACGCGTTCAACGAGAATGTCGAGACCTTTGTCAGTGATTTGAACCTGCGTGAACGGGTGCTCAGTTCCGCCGTAGGTCATTGGTTCATTCGTCCATTGGCGACCAATATCCCAGAAGTTGCTGTTGGTAACTGTACCGGGTATGCCTTTCAGCAATTCGATACCGAAGTCCATCTTGAGGAATGTATAACCCTCCTGCTCGATACGTTTGGCAACACGTGCCTTGAAGTCGGCTTCGTCCCGTCCTTCCGGAGTGTCGGCGTAAAGCCTTACTTTATCGCGGTACTTCCCTCCCAGCAATTGATATGCAGGAACGTTGTACGCCTTACCGGCCAGATCCCATAACGCCATCTCTACCGCACATACACCACCGCCCTGGCGTCCGTGAAATCCAAATTGTTTAATGCGTTTGAAAATCATTTCGACGTTGCAGGGATTCATTCCCAGAATCCTGCTCTTTAAGAAGAGGGCGTATCGCCAGGATGCACCGTCACGAACTTCTCCAAGCCCGTAAATGCCCTGGTTTGTATCGATGCGGATCACAGGACATCGCGCATGGCCATTCATAACGACGGCGTAGCGCATGTCTGTAATCTTGAGATCAGACGGTGCCGATTTCTTATTGACGCGTGATGTACTTTCTGCAATCACGTCTTCAATCGGATTGAACATCAGTCCGCCAAGGAATATCCCACCCATTCCGGCTTTCCGGAAGAAGTCACGGCGTCCGTTTTGGGGCTGTTCATTTTCAGAAGCGTTATTGATGGTTGGGGAATCAACAATTCCCAGTTGTTTCAGGTATTTTTCTGAAGGAGTATTCATAGGTGTTAGGTTTTTTAAGGTCTTACCAGGTACGGTTTTTCATGTATGCGTCAAGTTCCTGACGCGTCATCGGCAGTTTGTCCGGGTTGCTGTCGAGCCACTTGAGGAAATCTTTCTTTATGTCGTCGGTCCATTGCTGATCAATCTGTCCGGGTGTATACTTTCCCTCACGGAGGCGCTGGTGGCCGAACTGGTCGCGAAGTGCAATGAACTCTGCCTGAATTACAATATCTTCTACGAGGTGAGCAGGGATAAATATCACGCCGCCTTTTTTGGCGAGCACGGCATCGCCCGGAAGTACAGTAGCCCGTCCGATACGTATAGGGACGTTTATCCCTCCAAGCATCATTTCCTGTATATAAGAAGGGTCATAGCCTTTAATCCATGCGTTGAATCCTTCGATCTTTTCCAGGCCTTCTGTATCTCGTACACTTCCATAGAAGATGACGCCATTCTTTGATTTGGTGTAAATAGAGTTGCCGAGGTTATCACCGATCAGGGTGCCGTCAACAATTTTACCGTAGCTGTCGGCGATGTAGATGTCACCGGGCTTCAGCATATCAATTGGCCACGAGTTGAAGTTGCCGATTCGCTTTTCTTCTTTTCCTTTGGCACGGACAATTTTGTCGTAGTCGTCGCGTTTGGGCAGATATTGGACTGTCAGGGCTCTGCCGGTCATAACCATTTCGGGTCGGAGTATCATCCAGTCGCCTTCAAACTGGTTGTTATATCCTTTGGATCGCAATATTCCCCAGGCTTCTTCCAGTGAAATGTTTTTCAATCTTTCCAAAAGCTTGTCGGGAACATTGGGCCTGCCGTCGGGCAGACGGTCACCTTTCCATTCCGGCGTGATCGCAATAATCTGGTCGCGCGTGTAGGTGACGTGTTGTGAAAAGAGCGGGGCGCAAAAAAGCAGGAACGCCTTTGCCAACAGCATAGGTTTTCGCATCATAGAGTAGAATAAAATGTTTGGTTAAATCCGGACGATGTGCGCTGCCGGATGCGCAATGACCAGGTGAAGCCAAGTTAGGGCATTTCGTCAAAAACGCAAACCCGTACCTGCCTGTAATCGCGATCGCAGGTCGTGTTTTTATGTAAACGGCCTTTTTGCGGAAATGACGGTGAGGCGGCAGTCCAAAACTATCTCAAAAAAAATCCGTAATTGGGGTATGAATTCAAAACGAAGGATTGCACTTCTTCTAACGCTCGTTTTCCTTCTACCGGTAATTTCCTTCTCGGTTTATGAGTTCTCATCGCTTGACCGGGATGAGAAAATGATTCAGACTATCTATCACAAACAGCTTGAAGCAATATTGTTCAGTGTAAACCAGTATTCAGATGACGTTCTCGGAAACTGGGTCGCGCGTGTCGAAACCGACCTTTTTCTGGACACAACGACTGCTGAAAATCCGCCACGGATACAAAATCTGCTGCTCCTGAACGAATCTTTGCTGGGAATTTTTGTGTGTGCTCCGGATGACACGACACACGTTGACCGGATATTCGAAGTTTCCGGTGACGACAGACTCGATGAGATCTGGCCGGCCGTGGAAAAGGCACTTGCCAGCGATGGAAATATCGCGAGCCTTATACGCTATAAGCGAAGCGGATTTCAAAAGATTGAGCAGCTGGATCTGGGCATAAGCGGTTTCAGCGGCGTGATCTTCGTTGTTGAATCGCAACGCGGTGACTACCTGATAACCGGCTTTGTCATTGATACTGAACTGTTTGTTGAGGGAAATATCGGTCCGCGACTTCAGACCATTGCACGCGACCAGTTTGCATTGTCGGTTGTGCGAAAGGGTACCGATGACGTAATCTATGCCACGGAATCAACGGCCGGAGATAGTGTACAAGCGGAATTGATCACAAAGGATTTTTGGAACTTTCCAGACTATGCCCTGGGGATTGTGGTCAGTGGCACCAGCCTGAATCAAATCGTCAGAGACAGAACCAAAACAAACCTGATTCTGCTCGCCGGACTCAATGTCGTGCTAATTACCGCTGTTGTACTTGTCTTCCGAAATCTCCGCCGCGAAGTTGACCTGGCCCAAAACAAATCAGAATTTATCTCCAACGTGTCACACGAGATTCGCACACCGCTTGCAGTAATCAGTATGTTCGCTGAAACGCTTGAATTAAATCGCGTCGCGAACGAAGAAAAACGCCAGGAATACTACCGGATTATAAGTCAGGAGACACAGCGTCTTTCAGGCATCGTTAACAGGATATTGAATTTCAGTCAGGCTGAAACCAAAAAGCGCGTACTACACCCCGAAACACTGAACGCGGGCGAAGTTGTCCAGGATCTGCTACGGACATACGATTTCCATCTCCGGAACAAAGGATTCGATTATACGTATTCAGAAGTTGGTAAGGTATGGGTACGCGCCGACAGGGAAGCCATGGAAGAGATTGTCGTAAACCTTATTGATAATGCAGTCAAATACAGCAAGGAGAGCAAGCGCCTTGAGATTGAAACCAAAACGGATGGGCTGTACGTCATTATTAGTTTCCGGGACTACGGAATAGGCATTGCACCGGCGCACCAGCAGAAAATATTTGAAAAGTTTTATCGGGTTCCGACCGGCGACCTTGCCAAGAGCCGTGGTACCGGCCTGGGTCTGGCTCTTGTCAAGCAATTGATGGAAGCGCAAAATGGAAAAGTGACCGTAGAGAGTCAGCCTGGAAAAGGATCGACATTCAGATTATATTTTCAACGAGTGTAAAGCAAAAAGTTTTGACGCGAATACTGATCATTGAGGATGAGCCCGCGATGCAGCTGGGATTAAAGGACAACCTTGAACTGGAAAACTATCAGGTGGAAGTCGCCGGTGACGGCATTCGCGGACTGGAATCGATCAGGGCACGTGCATTTGACCTTGTACTGCTTGACGTAATGCTTCCTGGAATGTCGGGCTTTGATGTCTGCAAAGCAGCACGCGCCGAAGGTATTCAAACGCCAATTGTGCTGCTGACAGCGCGTGGCGAAGAAGTCGACAAAATCCTTGGTCTTGAACTTGGCGCAGATGACTATGTAACGAAGCCATTCAGTGTCCGGGAGCTGCTCGCGCGTATCAGGGCTATATTACGCCGGCGCCCCTCTGAAGGTAGTGTGGATCACACTGTCACCATTGGGGTCATTGACGTCGACTTCAGCGCCGTGCAAGCTAAATCGGGAAGCCAGGAAGTCAGGATGTCGCACAAGGAATTTGAGTTGCTCCAATACCTGTACCGAAACCGAAATAAGGTGATCAGTCGCTATGAGTTGCTACAGAATGTGTGGGGTTATGAAGAGCAAATCACAACGCGTACGGTAGACAACTTTATTGCACGCCTGCGCCAGAAAGTCGAGGTTAATCCCAATCAGCCCCGCGTTATTCTTACCGTTCACGGCTCTGGTTATAAAATGGTCTACTGACCGGAATTCATTTCATAAGACGAAAAATTCAGTCCCTAAAATGGCTTGTGTCAGGTCGTTAACAAGCTGTTACAATCTTTTACAATTCCTTACGCAACGGTGACATCTGTTACCAGCCACACCGCGTTCTTTACAGTACTGTTTCGAATACCAACTCACTGTAAACAAAAACGCTTATGAAAACCAGGTTCATCATCTTCGCACTTGCTTTAATAGCCGTTGCGACTGTAAACGCCTACGCCCAGGAGTCTCCCCATCTCCGCATCAAGGTGCTGCCCTCTCGTCCCGGATATGCTAAAGTCATATACGCTATGGAGAATACCGATCCTGTAACTGTCCGCTTCATCCGCAACGGTGAAGTGATACAGACTGACAGGATCACTGGTGGTCCCTACGAAAGGGGGTTCCAGAAGTGGTACAACATTGAAAAAATAGGCAAGAAAAACTGTGTCATTGAGATCAACGACGGACGCACGACGGTGTCATATCGTATTGTGCCATTTAACGATAAAGGCCTATTCGTAGCGCATCTTGAACGGTTTTCGTACCACGATGCGTATGTGGCCAAAAAATAACTAGTACGGTTTACTAGTTTGGGTTCGTTTGAAGAAGGCGCGCAGATGGCGGGCCTTTCTTCAAACAATTTGTATTTTGGTGTAAACTTTGCGCTTTTGTGAGAACGGCAGGAATCATAATTACATGTGTTATTCTGATATCAATTTCGGTCAGCGCCCAGGTCGTCGACCTGGCAGGTCGCTGGAAATTCAAGATCGGCGATGATGAAAAGTGGGCATTGCAATATTTCAATGATTCGAACTGGGAATCTATCACTGTACCGTCGGCGTGGGAAGACGAAGGATTTAATGGTTATGACGGCTTTGCCTGGTATCGAACGCAGTTCGACGGTTCACGCCTTGACAAGAATGAAACGTACTATCTCAATCTCGGCTTTATTGATGATGCAGACGAAGTTTATCTGAATGGAACGCTCATCGGCCTGTCGGGAATCATGCCTCCGAAGTTCAAAACTGCCTATAATAACGAGAGGCGCTACATCCTTCTTCCGCACCTGATTAACTACACCGGCAGCAACACCATTGCAATACGGGTATTTGATGCAATGCTCGCCGGGGGAATTGTTGACGGACGGCGAATCGGGATTCACCGGCGCTACCGTGATAACAACCTGCTTGTTGATTTGCAGGGCGTGTGGTCATTTGCAATTAGTCGCTCCGGTAAACCGGTGACCGATACCCGCGCCTGGCAAAATATCATGGTGCCCTCACCGTGGGAACACCAGGGCCATTTCAAGTATGATGGCTATGCGTGGTACCGCAAGACGTTTGTGCTTCCCCCCGATTCAGGCAACGAACCATTGATACTCCTGCTCGGGCTCATCGACGATTTCGATGAGGTGTATTTAAACGGCAAATTCATTGGCGAGACCAATGACCACCGCCCGTATGGTTCAAGTAACTCTTGGAAACAAAAAAGAGCCTATCCGATTCCGGAAAACATACTGAACCGAAAAGGAGAAAACGTCATTGAAGTTCTCGTTCACGATATGGGAAATGCCGGTGGTATTTACGATGGCACCGTTGGTATTGCAACGAAAAGCGCTTACGAGCGCCGCTATCGTTAGTCGCCCGTTTGTCACGAAATGCTTTCAATTCTACGGTACCGTAGTTACATTGTTTAAATGAAACAGCCATGTATTTCGATTATCGTATGCCTGTGCTTCCCGCTGGTGGTTTGCGCACAACGGCCCACTCCTGATCAGATTACAACCACCAAAGGGCAACTTTCCATTCAGCCGATACTGCACGGCACGTTGGTATTTACCTGGGATGGCAAAACCATTTACGTTGATCCATATGGGGGCGCAAAAGCGTTTGAGGGGATAGCAGCACCAGACCTGGTTGTCATCACAGATATTCATGGCGACCACCTTAATACCGAAACCCTGGCCGCCATAAAAACGGAGAATGCACATTTCATCGCTCCGCAGGCGGTAGCGGATCAATTACCGGAGAACTACAGGAAAGCGATTACAATCATTGGAAACAATGAAACGGTGACGGTACTCGGAATAAAGATTACGGCTACGCCGATGTACAACCTTCCCGAGACACCGGATTCGCGACACCCGAAGGGCCGAGGAAACGGTTACATATTTCACTTCGGCGGGAAACGAGTGTACATCTCCGGAGATACTGAAGATATTCCCGAAATGCGAAAGCTTACGAATATTGACGTCGCGTTTGTGTGTATGAATGGCCCGACAATGGATATCAATCAGGCTGCAAGCGCGGTCCTGGAATTCAAGCCTAAGGTCGTCTATCCATTTCATTATCGCGGAAGTGACACAGAAGCATTCCGAAAACTTGTGAATGACGCCAATCCTGAAATCGATGTTCGATTGAGAAACTGGTATCCGCAGTAATCAAGGACAGATTTTCTTTATATCAGCCTTTGGCGTGTGTCAATTGGTTCTAACTTAGTGTTGCAATATCAACCCTGATGTATCGATTTAACCTTCTCCTCGCCCTCGTTTGTGCCTGCCTTGTTGTATATGCTCAACCCCGCACCGACGCTGAGTTGTCAGGCATTCTCATGAACAGCAAAAGTCCGCTCATGAAGGAGGTCATCACTAACAAAGACACGTTCCGACTTCAAATCATCTACACTCAAATAAATCGTGACAAGAACAACCAACCCGTCTTCACGCATTTGCACTTCAATGTTGATCCCGATCTTTACTTCAACCCTGCTTCTACCGTAAAGCTCCCGCTTGCGTTGCTGGCGCTTGAGAAACTAAACGATATACACATCAAGGGCGTCGACAAGTACACTGCCATGCAGATCGACAGCAGCTATGACGGTCAGGTGGCGGCGCATTATGATTCAACATCCGAAACCAATTATCCGTCTATCGCGCACTACATCAAAAAGGCGCTGCTTGTAAGTGATAACGATGCATACAACAGGCTTTATCAGTTTGTCGGGCAGAAAACGATAAAACAGCGGTTGGCAGCAATGGGATACCAGAAGACACGTATCAATCGTCAGTTCATGGGTTACTCTGAAGAACAGAACCGGCGCAGCAATCAGATCCGCTTCGTCGACAAATCTGGTAATGTCATCTACACCCAACCGCCTGCGTACAATGATGATCCATACACCTACGGTAAACCTGTACTGATGGGGAGAGGTCATTTAAACAGCCGGGACAGCCTGATTTTGAAGCCGATTGATTTTACTAAAGCGAATAACGTTCCGCTTGCGGAGCTCCAGCGTATGCTGCAGTCGGTCATGTTTCCTGAAACATTTCGACCCGACCAGCGATGGAACTTTACGAATGACGATTTCGATTTTCTGTATCGGTATCTTTCACAGTATCCGTCTGAAACCAGTTACCCAAAATATGACACCTCCGAGTATTATGACAGCTACGTGAAATTTTATTTCCGCGGAAAACATCGGATGCCGGATGGCGTACGCGTTTTTAATAAAGTGGGTTGGGCCTATGGTTTTCTGACGGATGTGTCATACGTTGCCGACTTCGCTAATAGCGTTGAATTCATGCTTACGACGACACTGTATGTTAACAGCGACGGAATTCTCAATGACAACAAGTACGAATACAAATCTGTTGGCTGGCCTTTCCTTTATGAACTTGGTCAGACTATTTATCAGTATGAGTTAAAACGCAAGCGCTCACGAAAGCCTGACCCAAGCAAGTTTAAGGTTAAGTATGAAAAACGCGACCCGCGTGATACCAGGCCATCATTAAAGGATATTGATAACTGAGTGATCCCGTTATCGAACCGGCACAACAAACCGGGTTTCGGCAAATTCAAACACGATGTCGATTCCGGAGTCGACTACCGGAAGTGAGATTGTAAACTGCTCCACGTGTGAACTCGCGTTGTCAACGGGAACACGCGTCTTAAGGATGTCAAGTGCATAATCGGGCTCAAAGGCGCCCCATTGCCCGAGCTCCGTGTTTAACGCGATCTCAAATTCATCGGGACCAGGCACGGCGTACATCCGGTACGTTCCGGCTTTGACGGCATTGCCATTAAAGGTGACATCGCGGCTGAAGGTCACCTCTGTTGATTCATTCGCACCCAGACGCCAGTACTTTCCATATGGCTGCAATGCTTCCTGTTCTTCAGTACCGAAAATCAGCCGTTCACGGACCGATGGTCTGCTATATGTGATGCTGACGGTTAGATCACCAGTAGTAGCAGAAACTTCACCTGGAGGACTCAGGCTGCGGTTCCTGTACATCAGAAACGCATAGGCAACGACTAACAAGACTACAATTGAAGCTATGATGATCCAGATCGTTTTCTTTTTCATGATTATCTTTTAAAGTAATTTCGATGCAATACGGCTGCCTGTAGCCGTCTCAGATTTAGCTTAACATAACACAAAACCCTTTTCCAATGAAATTTTCGCGAATTTTTCTTTTTGCAGCCTTCATTGGCTGCGTTTCATGTCAGCAGACCGTTAAAGAAACTGCTTCGGACAACATTGATTACGAAAAAGAAAGAGAAGCCATCCTTGCGGTGATTGACGGCGAATCAGCGGCGTTCTGGAATAAAG
>JAEZDW010000016.1 GCA_023417955.1 Bacteroidota bacterium | reverse complement strand
TTGCAGTGGATGATGACGCCACTACGAGCGAAGACACACCGGTCACGTTTAATGTGACATCAAATGATACGGATGTCGATGGTTCAATCAACGTAGCCTCTGTTGATCTTGACCCTGCCACAGCAGGAATTCAGAATAGCTTCAGCAATGAATTCGGAACCTGGAGTGTGAATGCGTCGGGGGATGTAACCTACACACCTGCGCTGAACTACAACGGAACGGCCACGGTAACGTACTTAGTGTCAGATAACGATGATCTGACATCTGCGGCAGCAACGATCTACGTAGACGTATTACCTGTCAATGATGCACCAATTGCTGTGGCTGACGTGGCAACGACTGATGAAGATACTAATCTAACCATCGACATCACTGCTAATGACACTGATGTTGACGGAACCATAGATGCCTCGAGCGTTGACCTGGATCCTGCAATGAATGGAGTGCAGAATCAAATCACCACGCCGGAAGGAGACTGGTCAGTTTCTGAAACTGGCATGCTCAGCTTTCTTCCAACAGCCGACTTCTTCGGAACAGCCTCGATATCATACACTGTGAATGACAATGAGGGGCTGACCTCGGACGCGTCCACTATTACAATAACGATAAATCCCGTCAATGATGCGCCCCGTCCTGAAGACGATACATTTACAATGGAAGAAGACGGAACGTTAGTCGGTAACATTGTTAATAATGACATTGATATCGATGGTACCATCGATCCTGCTTCGGTAGACCTTGATCCAGTAGTGGCGGGTGTCCAGACGGAAGTAACTACCGTTGAAGGAGAATGGTCTGTTAACCCTACTGGTGAGCTTACATTCATACCCGTTGCTGATTACAACGGTATAGCAACGATATCATACACAATCGCCGATAACGACGGAGCGCGTAGTCTGGTCGCAACGGTAACGGTAACCGTTCAGTCTGTAAATGACGCGCCGGTTCTGGTAGCAGATACGTTCAATGGCATTGAGGATAATGTCTTAACGGTCAACCCACTGCTCACCGCAATTGACGTTGATGGCACTATCGACACTTCGTCTCTCGATTTGGATCCTGCCACCTCAGCCATTGAGTCTGAAATTGCAACCCCCCACGGAACATTCACAGCAAACGCTGACGGTACGATTACATTTGCCCCTGCAATCAATTTCAACGGAACGACAACGATTTCCTATCGCGTTTCTGATGACGATGGTGGCATATCCCAACCTGTAACCATCACATTTGAAATCGCACCCGTCAACGATCCTCCGGTGCTGACCGACAAAGTCATCACGGCCACGCAGGCCTTTCCGGTAAGCGGCAATCTTCTCCAGGCTGGTGATGCCGATCCTGATGGTACGCCGCTCGCGGTTAATACGGTACCTGTAGTCGCGCCTCAACATGGAACGTTGACAATTAATGTAGACGGAAGCTTCACTTACGTATCAGATCCCGATTTCACCGGAAGCGATGTGATGACAATGGAAGTGTGTGACCAGGGCTTGCCTCTGCCGGGCTTGTGCGCAACAACCACGTTGACGGTGGAAGTTGTCCTCAATCAGGCACCGGTTGTTGCCGGCAAGAGCGGTAGCGTAGCAGAAGACAACACGTTTGCTGGACAGATAATCGGTAATGGTGATCATGACCCTGAAGGTCTGGACCTGGTTGTCACCGCCAACAAAACGACTACGCCTCTGGGAGGTAAAGTCACTGTCAATGCCAATGGTACGTTCATCTATACGCCAGCTCCAAATTTTAATGGCGAAGACGCATTCGCCATTGAAGTATGTGACTCAAATCCGGTTCCGGCCTGTACATCGGTTGGCTTCACCATCCAGGTGGAGGCCGTTAACGATGCACCGATTGTCGCAAATGAAAACGTGACAGTTAACATAAATACTACTGTCGGATTGAATATACTTACGAATGATTCAGATCCTGACAATTCGGAACTGGCGGTAAATACAACTCCTGTTGTTGGGCCAATGCACGGTACTTTCCTCATTGATGCAGACGGGAATCTTGAGTATACACCTGATATGAACTTCATCGGCGAAGACAAAATTGTATTCGAGGTTTGTGATACAGGTTACCCGCTTCCGGGAATTTGCACCACCGATACTATTACCATTACTGTTGTTGATCTGCACTACGGGGAGGTGTTCATACCTGAAGGGTTCTCGCCTAATGGCGATGGTCGCAACGACACGTTTGTGATTGGTTACATCGGTCAGGAAAAAATTCAGTTTGAAGTTTTTAACCGGTGGGGCAATTTGCTCTTCAAAAGTGACGACTACAAGAACGACTGGAATGGAACGGCAACTCATGGAGTACATGTTGGTCGTGACGTTCCCGACGGTACTTATTTCTACAAGATCCGCGTAGGCAAGTTTGAGAAAGCGAGATCCTTTACCATTCAACGCTAACGAACATGAAACAGATCATGATAAAAGTTCTAGTATCGATACTGATCGGATCAGCGCTCATCTCGTATGAAGTGCACGCGCAGCAAGATCCGATGTATTCGCAATACATGTTCAATATGACATCAATCAATCCTGCGTACGCAGGTGTCAGGGAGATGCTTACGATGACGGCGCTTTACCGACAGCAGTGGGTTGGTATGGAAGGGGCGCCCACAACGCTTACGCTGAGCCTGGATGCCCCGATTAAAAAGCAAAAGATGGCATTGGGTGTCAATATTGTGAGCGACAAGATTGGTATTACAGAGGATCTGATGATCAATGCGCTCTACGCGTACCGCGTATACTTCGCAAATCGGGGAGTACTCTCACTCGGACTCCAGGCCGGAGTCAATCAGCGGAGCGCCGACTACGCTTCTGTAACCACTGCTACATATTATGGAGGAAGTGCTGATGATCCGGCTTTTGCGAACTCTCTTCGCGGTTTCTTCCCGAACTTTGGTTTTGGGGCCTACTATTACAGTCAGCGTTTTTTTGCCGGGGTTGGAATTCCAAAAATGTTAAAGAATAACTTGCGCGGCGATAACCAACCAACGATAGATTTTACAAGTTTCGCTAACAGGCAGAGCCGACACATGTTTGTGTCAGCCGGATACAGCTTCGACCTTAACGGAGATTGGTCCGCTAAACCATCCGTCATGATTAAGGGAGTGCGCGGCGCGCCTATTGAAGGTGATATCAACTGCAATCTTTGGTGGAAAAATACGTTGGGGGCGGGACTTTCTTATCGGACGGCCGATGCGGTGATCGCACTTATTGAATTCAAGCCTCGCAAGGAGTTACACGTCGGCTATGCTTACGACTATACTGTTTCGGGACTTGCGGGAACGAATGCAGGTAGTCACGAGATCATGTTGCGTTACGAACCCCACGCCGCGAGGGTTAAAGCAAGTCAATATCAGAACAGGCGATTTGGCAACAACAAAATGTCATTGCGCCAAAAGCAAAAGCTTCAAATCAAAAAAAGAAAAGCTTATCAACGCAAGGTATCGAAGCAAAAATAGTACAGTCAGTACGTTGTATTGCTCATGCCGGGACTTGCATTAATAAAATTCTTCGTTTTTGATCAGGACCTTACAGGGGATCTTGATCACGTTCAGGGAAGTTTTGTCTGATTACGAGAGCGTTTTTAATTTATACCTGGGTCTCATCTCAGAAAAACAAGGTCATTTGTCGGTAGTATCTGTTATTCACCCTCAGTGATTTTAAACTTGTCTTAGTAGCGGGTAGCTGTGGGGTTGTGCGTGATCATTAGTGAGTTTTATTGTCGTACGGATCGTGCGAAATCACTTTAGTTAGAATCATACATCCTGTACTTTACGAGGCTAGTGCGGCGTTAATCATCCAGAGTATTTTTTCAAATTTGCATCGCCAATCACGGCGTGTAGTGTCTAAGTTGGTCTCTGATCCAAAATAACTTTTTGATTTCACTTCGGGTGATGTAACTAAACTAATCTAATGAAGAGAGTAAAAACGGGTTTGTCATGTCTTAGTCTTCTTGTCTTCCTGGCGTTCGCTTCGCCGGCCTATTCACAACAAACGTTTCAGACAACTAAGGAGTCCGTCATCGGGCTTCTGCAATACCTTCCCAAAGATTACAACAGTAATTCTAACAAGTATCCACTGGTTATCTTCCTGCATGGCACAGGTGAGCGCGGAGCTAACTCCACCAATCCTGCCACCCTTGAGGGAACAATCTATTCGGTGGATAATCTCGGCCCTCCGCGGTTTGCAAAGGATGGACAAAATTTTCCTTTCATATTGATATCGCCCCAGCTTAAGACTGGTATCGGTAACTGGCCAACCTGGTATATTCTTGAAGTTATTAACTGGGCGAAGAATACCCTTCGGGTTGATGAAAAGCGGATTCATATTACCGGCCTTAGTTTGGGCGGGGGTGGAGCCTGGACCATCGCGCAGGAACAACCGCATTTGTTTGCATCACTGACACCGGTCTGCGGTGGATATAATTCGACAGGTAAGGCATGCGCTATTGCAAAAGAGAATCTTCCTGTTTGGGCGTTCCATGGCGACGCTGACCCTACGGTTGGACTGAGCAAGAGCTCGTCGATGGTAAACGCCATTAACGCGTGCAGCCCGACCCCGAATCCTAAAGCAAAGCTAACAATTTACCCCGGTGTAAAGCACAACGCATGGGACCGCGCCTATAAGCCTGATCACACGTATCACAACCCGAACATCTATGAATGGATGATGTCCCAGGTTAATACCAAAAACGGGTCTAATGTTTTGCCAACGGCAAATGCGGGAAGCGACAAGTCCTATAGCAACACCACGAAAATTACATTGTCCGGTTCGGGGAGTGACAGTAATGGTTCCATAAAGTCTTATCGCTGGACCAAGATGTCAGGTCCGTCGGCAACAATTGCGAATGCATCAAGCGCCTCGACTTCGGTAACTGTAAGTCCGGGTACGTATATCTTCAGACTTACTGTAACGGACAACGACGGCGGTACGGATTCTGATTATGTGAAAGTCACTGTTACGTCGTCCTCGTCCTCTAAAACTTCTGACAACGAGACCCCGACAGCGAATGCCGGTCCCGACGTTAACCTGGTTCTGCCTGCTACGACGGCAAAACTCAATGGCAGCGGCAAAGATTCCGACGGTTCTATCTCATCATACACATGGACCAAAGTAAGTGGTGGTACTGCGAATCTCAGCGGAGCCAATACGGCAACATTGACTGCATGGGGCCTCAAGGAAGGTTCGTATGTGTTCCGCCTTACTGTAAAAGACAATGACGGTGCCACAGCATCTGATGATGTAAAAGTAGTCGTCAGTAAATCCGGGTCGTCATCGGGTTCGACAGGTTCGAACAGCGCCCCTGTTGCATCCGCAGGAAATGATGTCACCCTGACATTGCCTGCGACCACTGCTGTGCTGAACGGCAGCGGTAAGGACACCGATGGATCTATTGTGTCGTATACATGGACGAAGGTAAGTGGCGGTGCAGCGAATCTCAGCGGTGCCAACACTCCAACGCTAACTGCCTGGAAACTCGTGCAGGGAACCTATGTCTTCCGTCTCACTGTGAAGGACAACAAAGGCGCAACCGCTTATGATGACGTCAAAGTGGTTGTTAATGGCACATCAGCCGGACCAACTGTAAACGCAGGCTCTGACATCAGTTTGAAACTGCCGGCAACAACGGCGAAAATGTATGGCAAAACCAGCGGCACGATCAAGTCATATCAATGGTCTAAATTGTCGGGACCGCAGGCCTCGCTAAGCGGAGCAACAACATCTGACCTTATCGCTTATAAGCTTGTTGCCGGAACCTACGTCTTCCGCCTGACGGTAAAAGACAACAACGGCAAGAGCGCATACGACGACGTCAAAGTCGTTGTCTCGAAATAGATGCGACATATATGCTAATCAAAAGGCCGGAGATATTCCGGCCTCTTTTTTTTGCGTTGCCTCCGGGAAAATAGTTGTGTATATTGTACGCATTAACTTTCTTAACTATGAGATCCCGGCGACACTTCCTCAAGCAGTCTTTGGCAGCCTTCAGCGGTCTTACCCTTGCACACTCAGCTTCTGCACAGTGGTTCAAGAAGCGCTCCGCGAAAGTTGGCATTCAGCTTTTTACGATTCCGGGACTGGTTTCAGCCGACTTCAAAGGAACAATGAAGAAGCTGTCAGACCTTGGTTATCGTGAAATTGAGTTCTTTGGGCCATACGATTTCAGTGCACCTGAGACCCAAGCCGGTTGGAAGGAAATTGCAGGCATGCTTGGAATAAAACAAAATGCGTTTTACGGGCACAGTATTTCAGAAGTCAAATCAATTCTGAAGGACAACGGACTCACTACTCCATCTGTTCATCTTGATTTGCTGACGATGCGTACGAACATTGAAGCCGCAAGTGAGACGTTAGCCTCTTTGGGTACCCGATACGTCGCTATACCGGCAATCGCCAATCCTGCCGATCGGGATGATTACGGCAAACTCGCTGATGAATTTAATCATTTTGGTGAGGTGTTTGCAAAACACGGGCTTACGTTCTTGTACCATAACCACGGCTACGAACACATTGAAAAAGACGGAAAGACGTTAATGGACACGCTACTCACGCAAACTGATTCCGGGAAAGTTAAGTTTGAGCTTGATATTTTCTGGATGACGGCGGCAGGTGCCGACCCCGTCGCTTACCTCAATAAGTATCCCGGCAGGTTTAAGCTGATGCATATTAAGGATGCTTCTGAACCTGTGCGGTTTTCTGGTGACGGTGGTGATCCGTCGCAGTGGATGCCGTTGTTCCCGAAGATGGCTGATCCGGGTAAAGGAGTGTTTGATTTACCCGCAATCATTACTGCAGCTAAGGAGTCGGGCGTTGAGCACTTTTACCTCGAACGCGACGTGACCCCTCAACCTGATGTGACACTGAAGGATTCTTTAACCTACCTTTCAAAAACTCTGTAGGATCCTATCTGAACGATGAGCGCTGCGGGTCGCCTGCGCGGCGCGCACGACCGTCTGCCACTTTTAATTATCTGCTTTCTTGTTCGGTCAAGGTGCAAATTGTCCCGGTATGACTTTTTTCTTCATTCCTTAATGCCGGAGTGCGTGTACCAGTGACGTTACCGCCTGGTCCGGCCAACTTTCAAACGAGTCAAGATGAACAAGGAACGACAAAAAAGAAGGATCGTCGTGGTGACCGGTGCGTCGGCTGGTTTGGGGCGCGCTATTGTGCGGGAGTTTGCTGCCAAAGGTTGTGATATTGCCCTCATCGCGCGCGGTATCGACGGGCTTGAAGGTGCCAAACGAGAGGTCGAGCAGGCTGGCGGGAGGGCGCTTGTGTTTCCCATAGATGTTGCCGACGCTGATGCAGTTGAAAATGCAGCCGCTGAAACCGAGGAAAAGCTTGGACCAATAGACGTATGGGTAAACAATGCGATGAATAGCGTGTTCTCCCCGGTTCGCGAGATGAAAGCTGAAGAATACAAACGCGTCACGGAGGTCACATATCTCGGGCAGGTATACGGAGCGCTGAGCGTTCTCAGAAGAATGCAGTCGCGGAACCGAGGTAGTATTATTTTCGTAGGTTCCGCGCTGGCGTACAGAGGTATCCCGTTGCAATCTGCTTACTGCGCAGCCAAACACGCCATCGAAGGGTTTTTCGATTCCCTTCGCACAGAACTGATGCACGATAAGAGTGGTATCGATATTTCCATGGTACAGCTTCCTGCCATGAATACAACTCAATTTGGTTTTGTGAAGAGTCGTTTACCGTACAAGCCAAAACCGATGGGAACAATTTATGAGCCGGAAGTGGCGGCGCGTTTGATTGAATACGCGTCTCGAAATCCGAGGCGCGAATATTTCGTGGGATGGCCTACCGTGAAAGCGATTGTTGGAAACAAGATCGCGCCATGGTATGCGGACCGCGTCCTTGCCCGAACCGGCTATGAGGGTCAGATGACTGCTGAGCCGGAATCAAAAAGCAGGAAGAGCAATTTGTGGGAACCGATTCCGGGTGATCATGGTGCACATGGCCCGTTTACAGGTGAATCAAAATCGTTTAGCCCTGTGACGTGGGCCTCTGTAAATCGCGGAGCTATTGCAGCAACGGCGGCGCTCCTGGCAGGTGTACTCTTTTTTGTGAAGTTCAGGTAATATTAACAATCTAAAGACAACGGTATGAGTATTAAAAGTGCAGTTAAAAAGGTTGCCAATGCAATCTCTAAAGAAGTTGAAGTGCTGAAAGGAAATGAAAGCAAAAATAAAACATATACAAGTGAGAAGTCATTCGTCGACGATGATGCCGCCAGACGCGAATTTGTAGCGGCGAAGGAAAGACTATTCGACGTGAATGCCTGGTCCGATATTCAGGGAATTGGGACTGCTGGTTTTAAAATACATAATGCAGCAGGTACGCCTACAGATCACAAGATCGTGATGACGGGCGATTTTATTCAAATCGATTTGCCCGGACCGGTTGATAAGTATTGGGTCGAGGTAGTTGATGTAAAGGAAGAGCCTGATGTTGCCGAGTTTACGGTCAAACCATCGCATGATCCTTCCAATATTGAGAAGCCTGAACAGATCGATCATTTCTTCCATGAGGACGCCCGAAGTGCGTTCCGCGTACAACGGATTGGCAGTACGCTTAAGGCAATGGAGATCGGAACGAATGAGGCGATCAATAACCAGGGCGAAGAATCAGGCGGTGATGCTGCCGAACATACTCTCGTGGCTGTTAATGGCTGGGCATTCTTTCAGAAGAATCAATGGAAGAATCTCACTGACTATTTAGTTGGTCATCAAAATGATCAGGGACAAATCAGCTAACTGCAATTCAAAAGGTGTAAGTCCATTATTGGAAGCGTGAACCATGGTCAAAGCCTTTGAATTCAGCGACGATATTCCGCCCGGGTGGAATTATAATCCAGCCGCGTGGAGTGAGCGGATTCCGATCATTGTTCTTGCAGTGATCGGTTTCCTTATAGCTGGATACATGGGACTTTATCAATTACGTGTCGTTTCAGCAGTGTGGGAACCCTTCTTCGGAAATGGGTCCATTACCATCCTCAATTCGCCTGTCTCACATATGCTTCCGATACCCGATGCAGTGCTCGGTGCGTTGAGTTATCTTTTCGATGCGGTGGCAGGGATAATCGGTGGGACATATCGATGGCGAACAAAGCCCTGGATCGTCGTCCTGTTCGGCATCGCGGTCGGTCCACTGGGTTTGGTTAGTGTATTACTCGTCGTTCTTCAGCCTGTACTATTCGATGCGTGGTGTACCCTTTGTCTCGTTACTGCCGGGATCTCTATTGTGATGATTGGTCCGACGATGGACGAAGTATTGGCTAGCTGCCAATATTTGAAGCGGGTGAAAGAATCCGGTCAATCGGTTTGGAAGGCGTTCTGGGGCGTAAAATCAGTGATAGAAAAAGTTATTTAAAATGTGGGCACGTTATGCAACGATCTTAATTGGATTCTGGCTGATGGCAGCACCGGGAATTTTTGATTTTGAAAAATTCATTTCGGATAACAACAGGATAGTCGGCCCTATAGTGGTAACCTTTGCTGTGATTTCCGTTTCCGAATCCATGCGTAACCTCAGGATTGTAAATCTGCTTCCGGGTGCATGGCTTTTATTTGCGCCATGGATTCTTGATTATGACAATTCTATTGCCTTTGCCAGCGATTACGTTGCTGGACTTCTCATACTCGGCCTGACCCTTGTAAAACTGAAGCGCAAATATAAATTCGGGGGCGGATGGTCTGTGCTTTTCGAATGAAATACCGACTACCCCTGGTCATGTCAAAGCATTCGAGGTATTTACTCACTACATGATCTTCGCTCCGCATGTGCCTGACTTTTGTCATGATCTCATGCAAGGAAACTGGTTATCTTTAATAGTGTTATAAACTATAAAAAGGAGGTATTATGAGAACAATTGCAATAGGACTGGACACCGAGAAGACAACCCATCTTGCAGTAAAATTGAATGAACTGCTTTCAAATTATCAGGTCTTCTATATAAATGTTCGGGGTTTTCACTGGAATATAACAGGGGAGAAATTTTTTGAACTCCACGCGAAGTTCGAGGAACTTTATAACGACGCATTACTGAAAGTTGACGCGATAGCCGAACGTGTAAGGACCCTGGAGCAGACTCCGATTCACTCATTCACCGGTTTCCTCAATCATTCGACGATCGCGGAAACGACAGGGATTTCCGACGGGAGGGAGGCTGTCGAAGAAATTGTCTCTGCCCTTAAGATTCTGGTTGCCAAGGAACGCGATATTCTGAAACTTGCTGAAGACGCTGGCGACGAAGGCACACTGGCGTTGATGAGCGACTACATCCGGGAACAGGAAAAGCTGCTGTGGATGTATTCGGCATACCTTAAGTAGGTCGGTGTCTTTGGCAGTGTCACCAGCCGGGGCGTTGTGGGTATATAAACATACCGTGTACCACGGATAGCGGACAATTCAGTGTTCGATTTTATTTGTAGGACATGGAAAATGCAGGTATTTTTAGGTTTTTCAAACCGACGCAACGCTTGTCTCCAACCCGGATCATACTGGTCGATGACCATCGGATAGTCCTTGACGGAATCAGAAATCTCCTGGAAAAAGATTCGCAGTTTGCACTAAAAGGTGCCTTCACCTCCGCCGAAGAGGCGCTTCAGTTTCTGCGGTCCGGAGATGCTGATCTCCTCATTACAGACTTTAATCTTCCTGACGTCGATGGTCTTTCCCTGATCCATGCCGCCAAACGTGCGCTTCCCGATCTGAAGATAATCGTTCTTAGCATGCACAACGAAGTGCACCTCGTGAAAGAAATACTTCGCAGCGGTGTAAATGGTTTCGTGTTGAAGAATGATTCACATAAGGAACTGATCCAGGCGATCAATGAAGTGCTTTCCGGGAAGGTGTTCCTCAGCAGCGATGTAAGTAAACTGCTGATTCAAAGCATGGACAGCCCGGATGAAGGAAAACTTCTGACGGAACGAGAGCGCGAAATTCTGAAACTTATAGCCAGGGAGTATTCAAACCGTGATATTGCGGCGGAATTATTTATAAGTGAACGCACTGTTGAAACCCATCGCAAGAATATTTTCAGGAAAACCGGGACGAGTTCACTGGTTGGCCTGATCAAATTCGCATACGCCAACAATCTCATCTGAAATGCCGGCTTTTTTTTCTCCGGCATTTTTTTTCTTGTAGAAAAACGGCATATTTCACTACCAGCGAGAGCTGGATCCTCATGCCTGATAAAATCTGCCTCCTGATCGCAAGTATTTCGCTTACCTGTAGCGTTGCATTTGCCCAACCTCGTTTAGACAGTCTCCGTGAAGTCTCCTATGCGCATAGCAGCGACACTCTTGGTGTGCTCGCTCTGGCTGATTTGTGCTATGAATATCGTTTTGTAAACCAGGATTCGGCTCTTGCCTTCGGATTGCGCGGTATCGATCTGGCAACGCGTCTCAATTTCAGGAATGGCCTCGCTCAGGTATTAAGCGATGCGGGGCTCATCTACTATGATCGGGCCGAGTTTTCCAACGCGGTTGCTTTTTGGAGACGTGCTCTGGCCATTCGCGAAGACCAACATGATAAACCACGTGCCGCAAGTTTGTCGTTGAAGCTTGGCAGTGCGGCATACAGAATGGGTAACTATGACGAAGCCCTCGCGTTTCAGTTAGGCGCTCTTCGTATGTATGAGGAGCTGAAACATCCTGTAGGCCTTGGCAGTGCATTGAATAATGTGGCTGCAGTTTATGAGGCACAGGAGGATCTCGATAATGCATTGCTTTACTATCGAAAAGCCCTGGAGCTTCACGAAAGTACCCGCAGCGGGAACGACGTCGCTATTTCGAGGATCAATATTGGTAATATTCATTTCCGAAGGAAGGAGTACAACGAAGCTAAACGCCTGTATGCGAAAGTGATTTCAGAAATGGATATGTCAGCGCCTGGGGCGAAGCACTATTTGGGAATTGCTTACAATAACTTTTCGGAAATCGAAGTTCTTGGAAACCGGCTCGACAGTGCAAAAATGCTCTCACAAAAGGCACTCGCGCTGCGACGGGAAATTGGAGATAATCAGGGTATCATTTCCAGTCTTAACATGCTGGGACGAATAGAAAGTAAACTGGGCAATTATTCAGCAGCTGAAAAACATTTCAGGACAGCCCTGGATTCGCTTGACGCTTCCGCTCAGCGCCCCGAAGAAGCGAAAATCCTGCTGAATCTCTACGAGATGTATCGTGCCCGTGGGGATTGGAAAAAATCACTTGATGCGTTTGTAAACTACACAGCTGTGCGTGATTCAATGATGAGCGAAAAGGTACAGCACGATATCGCAGATCTCCGGATCGGCTACGAAACGGAGCAAAAGGAGCAACGGATTGCTGTGCAGGAAGCAGAACTTGCGGAAAGCAGGGCCCGCTTGCTAACAAACTATGTGATTATTGGTGCACTCGTCTTTGTCGTCGTATTACTGATGGTCATATTTCTACTTGTCCGCAGCAGACACGCCCGGCGTCTTGAAATTGCCCGTCAGGAAAAGGAGCTTGCGCTTCGTGACGCTTATATCAGAGCGACCATTGAATCACAGGAAGATGAACGTAAGCGAATTGCAAGGGATCTTCACGATGGAATGGGACAGTGGATATCGTCGCTCCGGCTTGCCCTGAATCAAATTCAGCAGACTTCAGATGACGAAAGGAAGCTTGAGGTGATTGAACAAACTGACAAGATTATGGATGAAATGGGCCACGAATTCAGGCGTGTTGCATTCAACCTCATGCCTGCTACACTCATTCGAAATGGTCTTGTCGCCGCTACCGAAGAAATGGCTGTGCGACTCAATCAGGCAGGGAATGTCGTGTTTGAGGTTTCATCATTCGAGTTTCCTGAAAGGTTTACAGAACTCGAAGAGGTTTCGTTGTATCGCATTATCCAGGAATGGACAAATAACATTCTTAAGTACGCACAGGCTACCCGTGTAACAATCCAGTTTACCGGGCATACCGACGAGTATGTCATTATGATTGAAGATAATGGCCGCGGTTTTGATACCTCCGTACTTAACCTTGAAAAGGGACATGGATGGAAAAATATCCAATCCAGAATCCGTCTGATAGGCGGCGTTGTTGAAATTGATTCTGACTCCGCTCATAACGGATCCACATGCACCATTACTACGCCTGCACATAGCGAAACTCACTCCCTGGAAACGATAGCCCCCACCACAGGGGCCGAAAGCTGATTCCTATTGTATATCCGTACCAGCCGGTATATGGAAATGCCATCTCAATGGTATTTCGACGGGCAGCCGTTTGCCTGACTTTTGCATTATGGCGTTGTTATAGCGCCTTCTAAATCATCAACAACTAACCTGTCTTATGAAAAGAATTTATTTAGTGCTTGCACTACTTGTCGTTGCCGGCGGTCTTGCAGCTCAGACTTTGGGCGAGTTTAAGCCCAAAGATCAATCGTTTGGTCTCAACAAAGCCAAAAATGCGAAACGAATTTATATCGCGAGCTTTGACGTGAACTATCAGGTTTACAATGAGAAACAGGACTACAAACAAGGTGGCCACCAGCTCGGCGGCGGAATGAAGGGTGACGCACTTACCGAGATTTCTGTCGGACTTGAAGGCCTTGATGAGGCTACTGTTCAGGGGATCACCGATAAACTCTACAAGGATTACATCGCCCAGATCGAAGCCAAAGGTTTGACGATTATCTCGCCGGACGAGGCAGCGAAGACCAGTAGCTATGAAGGCTATACTCGTATGTCTGGAGGAACGATAACCATGGCCGAAATTCCGGGAGTGCTTTCTACGTCACCCACGGGGTTTGAATTTTATGTCAAGGGCGTCGATAAAGATGGAAAAATGAAGCGCGGCGGTTTCCTGGGTAATGAAGCGATGAAGTTTCCGAAACTGTCAAAGGAACTTGACGATGCGATAATCGGAGCCGTCGACATCACTGTACTTTTTATCCAGGATCAGGAGGCGTTCAAAGGCGGTGGGGCAAAACTGAAAGTTAAGACCAGTCTTCGCGTAGTCGGCGTGGAAAGTGTTATCATGACTGAAGATGCAAAGGTCAAATTCAAGGGCCAGAATTCAGTAACAACCGTGACAAGTACCGTTGGATTTTATCATGGTAAAATGGGCGCGGGGGCAACCACTACGTACAGTGGAACGCTTGCAAAGCCCCTGTTTATCAACGGTGTTATTGAGGATGAGAAGATCACCAGCTCGGCCCGCGGCGGAATGGCTCAGGGAACGAATACGATCTATGGTACTTTTTACAGCGTTAGAAATCAAAAAACAAAGAGCGCCAGAACTGTAGATGTGGACCCGCAACGCTACTCTGAAGGCGTTTACGCGGCAGCCTCTAAATTCCTTAACCATCACACAGGTGAGTTTCTCAAAGTTTTAAAATAATTGACAGTTGTTGGCGATGAACAAGTGTCGGCTTAAACGCCGGCACTTTTATTTTTTAACGGTGACTTTGTATTAGTCGAGATTTGGAAGTGGTGTCCTCCGTTTTTTGCCAGGTTTACCTGCCGACCCTCGTTGGCGGTTTCGCTTCTGCATCTTCTTATTGTTCCTATACACCACGGGTTCGCGTTCCTTAACGCCGACGGCTTTTTTACGATTCTTTTCAGCGAAACGGACTTCGTGATCTTTACGCGGTGATGTGGTCCGGGCACGCTTGGTTTTCTCTATCTTGACTTTGTGGTCAGTTGCAGAAGTAGACGGTGGCGCCGCAGTCTGCCCGTAACTGCAATAGGTTAGTAGTGATAGCGTAACAATTGCCAACCCCCGAACGATCATGCGCTAAAGATAGGATAACCTCGAAAGCTGTGCAATCATTCGGTTGGCTGGCCTTGTCTGCGTTCCGTCCGCCTTGACGTATCTCGTGAATCCGCCAGCAGGGAATGAAACTTTTGGCCCATGACGTTGCCGTGCTTGACATGTTGGCCGAATCGGCTTACTTTAGCACCTCTTTTTGAAGTCTGGTAGCTCAGCTGGTTTAGAGCGCTGCCTTGACAGGGCAGAGGTCATCGGTTCGAACCCGATCCAGACTAC
>JAEZDW010000507.1 GCA_023417955.1 Bacteroidota bacterium | reverse complement strand
ATATCGATGTACTCGCCATTGATGAGGTTTAGTCCTCCAAATCCGGAACCTCCTCTGAAAAGATGGAACACATCAGCGAGGATGCGTACATCGGGATCGTTGGCAGCTGCTGCAACCATGAGTACCTGACCCAGGTGAAAGAACGAAGGCGAAACACCCCAGAATTCGAGCTGTGGCATAACACCAGTTTTCCTTCCAAGCGCTATCAAGTCACGGTAGTAACCGCCTATCGCTATCAGGTCCGGAGACTCACCGGGCTTTAGCCCTGCAGGTGCTGCAGCAATCCGGCGACAGCCAAGCTCCGCCATGATGTTCATCTCTTCCTCCATCTGTGCGAATCCTTTTTTCCGGTCAGCGTCATCTGCCACCATCCAGGGTGCAAAGCCAATTGCGCTTGCGACACCAATACCGCTGTCGGTAATATGTTTCTTCAGTGCTGCAAGTGTCTTGCCTGAAGCGATGTATTTCCTCAGATCGGGTATCCACAATTCGATGAGATCGTAACCTGCGCGGGCGGTTATTTCAACTGCTTTTTCAACACCGATTTTACCAGCATTAATCGTGCTCGTATTGAGGGAATATTGAAATTGGGATTTCTGTGTCCGCGTGGTTGCTGATGCCGCATTAGGCACGATCACTGCTGAGCCGGCCAGGGCCGCGACGAGTTGGAGGGATTCTCTGCGCTTCATATTTGGCAATTATGTTTATAGCCAAAGATAAACGCTGGAATGGTTATTTCCTCGCGTTGAATGCGTCGTATAACAACTACGTTAGCTAAAATCGGCGATGAACTCAGTTCTTTCGATTAGCTGGGTCTTTTCCACAAGAGTTTTTTGGAAACTTCGCCGGCAAAATCCTGGCAGTTGCCATCGCCCTTGCCTGTAATACCGCCATCAGGAGCGCATACATACTCACAGTTCGCGGTAAACAATTGGTTATACTGATCACAACAGGCCGAAACAAGGTAGTAAAGCGTTCTGTCAGGATACTTCCATTCCCATATTTCAAGGGGTAATTCGTCACCAATTTCTTGTGACTTCAGACAGTCCGGGAAAGCCGGGGTATCATTGTTTTCGCAGCCAGATGATAACACTGACACGGTCAGCATGATCGCGAATAAACGGCAAATTTGAGTGTACATTTTTAATTGGTTGTCTCTGGCAGTATAGACACGCAATCGCGCTGGCAGGTTGTACTACCAGTTCAGTTTCGCTTCCACACCTGACGCTTTCCGTTATCGAACGTCATCATCATGCTGTTATTCTCAATATAGTACTTGCAGTAAGGCTGCCAGCCACTGCCATCGTTGATAAAAATGATCCCATTTTCTGTTTTCCACTGACCGCGCGTATAGCCTCCGCCCGACGAACTGACAGAGCCTGCGTTTCCGCCGCCGGCAAGTTTCGCATCACCATAAAGGTAAGTCCCGTCAGCGTTTACAATAAGGCGATACTGCGAAGTCATCGAAAAATCACCACTAACATAGGAATCTGTATAGAGCCAGCTACCAATGAGCCGGGCATCTTTATTTCCGCCTGCAGCTTGTCCCCCATCGGATTTTGCGGGCGCTCCTGTGACGCGATTGAATGTGTACGTTGCGGCTTGTACGGAACCGACCTCGTCAACAACCTTCACGATAACGGCAACGGAATTAACGGTGCGGGTCATTTCCATATCCAGCACGACTGACGCTTGAGGATCTCTGACTGATCCCATGCAGTGATTGCCTTCGGCGTCACAGGAAAGGAAATACCGGTAACCATCAGCATCACATTCACCACTAACGCGTTTTCCCTCCTGATTCAGGGCCAATGTAGCGTTCACGTTGTCAATTTTTCCTGAGTAGGTACCTTTCCACGATGCTGATTGCGCCTGTACTGACAGCGTATTCACCACAATCAGAAAGCAGACGCAGGAAATTTTGTAAGTTTTCATAGGCAGAGATCAAAGTTTTAAATTAGGATTGCCTACAACAAATTCCAAGTTAAAAACAACACGAAAACGCTAGAGGTATTTCATCATGCGGTAGTTGATTATTTCAACGCCTTTGATAATGCGCACATTGCGATGGTCGATCTCAAATCCTTGTTTCCTGAAGAATGCAATGGCAGTAATGCTTACGTCTGCAACAAGAGTTGTGCTTCCGCCGGACCGCGCAACGTCTTCAAGGCGCGAAATTAATTGTTTTCCGATGCCTTTTCCCGCGTGAGCCGGGTGAACGTACATCAGGTCAATGTACGTGTGACTCTCGAGAGATGCAAAGCCCGCAACACTCTCCCTGCTTCGTGCCATGATGAAATATTGCTGCTCAATTTTCTTAAGCCATCGTTCACGGTCATTCGCCGACTCGAGCCATACCGCGCGTTGTTCCGGCGTATAGTCTTTGGCGTTAGTAATTTCAATCGCGTCACGGAAAACATCATGGATCGAAGGAAGGTCATCAGGTACTGCTAAAAGAATGCGCGTGTTAGAATCTGAAATCATTGTCCGCAGTTAATGCCAGAGAAAGCATCTAAAACGAATCACCATTAAGCACATTGAGGTCGACATAGGTATCTATGCCTTTCAGATGGCCACGGTTTGCGTATTGCCAGATATACCAACTACGACCATCAGGCAAATCCGGTCGCCCATAAATATCGCGAAACCATATAGGATAATCAGTGAACCATCCCTGCAAATAAGCATCGTAAAATTCAGGAGTCGCGTAAATAATTGGTTTGGCGCCGTAGTGTTTTTCCAGTAACGTCAAAAAACGTTGTATTTCAGCCAGAATTTGGTCCTTCGGCTTATCAGTTTCGCAGTTGCCACCAAACTCAAGATCTACCGATGGCGGCAGCGAACCGTTCTCTTTGGGAACGACGTTACGAAAATTCGCAGCCTGCTCCTCTGGTGTTTTACACAGCCTGTAAAAATGATAGGCACCGGTGTGATATCCCGACCGTCTTGCATTGCGCCAGTTGTCTGAGAACTTCGGATCGACAAAGTCTGCTCCTTCCGTTGCCTTGATGATCACAAATGACAAATTTTCTTCAGCAAGGGCGTCCCAGTTAATCTCGCCCTGATGATGTGAAATATCAATACCGCGAACAGGAAACTCACTTTTATCCGGATAATTGAAGCGTATATATCCAAGATAAAACATTGCAACGACAGCGATAATCACGACGTCCAACAGCACGAAAGACAGTATAAGTTTTCTCCTTACAGAAGGCTGCACTTTGGTTGTTAATTTAATTTGTCAATATGTAGCATCATCCCAGGTTTCCGCCGATGCGACTGTACATTTTTGAAAATGATGAATGGAGCGCGTCACCCCGGATCATTCTGGTACCTTTCAACTGCGTTGGCACGAAGCCGTTATTCAAAAGGAAACTAACTCCGGCTTTGTTATTCTGCGGCAGAACCGCCTTATCAACAGCCGCGTATTTCACGTTCATCAACGCCAAACCAGCCTCCTCATCTTCGGCAACGATCAACCCTTCCTTAAGCTGCGGAAGATAAAAACCGCATACATCGTTGTTTCGCGTGTAAACCATTGCATCAATCAGGTTCGCTTCAATTAACAGTTTACGATCCTCTCCTGATACGGCTTTATCCAGTTGTAGTATATCTTGTAAGTGATGGTCTTTTGCTGGTACGATCGACGGACTGATGTTACTTCCTTGCCACGGTGATTCACGTCGCATAAACACATAGTCAGTCACCCTTCGAAAGCCCGCCTTTTCGTAAACGGGACGTCCGGATTCAGTTGCGAGCAGCGAACATGTTTGCACACCCCGACTATCGAGAAACAGGAGCAGTTCGTTGACTACAAACGAGCCCACACCCATCCTCCGGTAGTGTTTATCAACGATGATATGGGCAAGCCAGGCCGTCGGCCCAAACGAAATTGATGCACCCACTGCAATGATTTTATTTCCTGATTCAACTTTTATTGGATTACACCAGGCAGTTTTGATGTAAAACTTAAAATCGGCAGATATATCTGACCATCCCTCCGGCCTCAGCGTGCTGATTTGATCGAGATCATCCCATGTTACAGGGTCAACTTTCATAGCATCAGTTTTCAGAGCGGCTTCCCTCACCTTCGGAAGGGTGTCTTATCATTAAATCAAGCGATTACCTCACCAACAGATAAATATCCAACGCGCACAATGGAATCGCACGAAACAATACACCGGCAACTAATCGAATGTGCTTCATTCCGGTTGCCATGAAGAAAGTCATCATGACGGATCCGATTGCAAGCGTCAAACCGCCGATCATGAGCATTTGCCTGTAATTCTCCCTGGGCATTTCGATAATGTGGAATGTTATGGCGACGGCAGATATTGCACAGGAAATCCATAATACTTTCGGCACAATGGAAAGCGCGAGCAATTGAGAGAACCCTGCCTCGCCGTCGGTATCCTCGGAAATATCTCCGGGTAACGGTGCCGGGACATATGCACGAAGGAAGAATACTACTGCGAGAACCGCGATACTGAACGTTGCTATGATATCATCAATTCCAAGTACGAATAAAATGGCGCCGACGACAAACGCCCCGAGCAGAACCCTTTCCGCTATTGAAATAAATGGTGCGATTCTCGCTGCTGCCAACGGTGGGGTTGCATTTTGTTGTTCCATACACGTTCAGAAAAATTTAAAACATAATTTACAGGAATTCCTGTTCAGGTTTCCGGTAATTATTCACCATACCTGACTTCTATTTCTTCGATTTTTTGGCTGCAGGATTGTAGTCAAGCGCCAGCTGCAACCAGAAATCGAGTTCCTTTTTAGAACCAAGGTATTCAGGATCAACATAGCAGTAACCCTTGTATTTCCGGCGATTCATAATCATGGGTCGGAATCCGGGTCGGGTTTCAATGACAGATTGTTGTTTCGGATCAAAACGGCACATCAGTTCAACACCGCTTACGTTAACGCACATCTTACCATTCACCAGAAAAGCGAGCCCGCCAAACATTCTTTTTTCTTCAACCTTCGGCAAATGTACTAACGCTTTACGTATTCTGTTGGCAAGTTTTTCATCGAAGGGCATATAGATATTTGCATTTATTTATGAACGCATTATAGCATAAACCTGTTCTTTACCGGTTTAGATCAATTAATGGTATCGTCAATATTGGTTTGATTGAATCCATCCGGTACAATAATTCCAACTCGACTTAATCGAAACGAGACTGCTTCATTGCCTCGAGCATCTTCTCTCCTGCACGCTCATCAATATAGACAATATTTGCAGTCAGCTGCACCTTCCCAAAGAGCCTGCAATAATGAAAGAACATCATGCTTAGCCCATTTGGAAATTCAATGCTAAGTATGAATTTCTGAAACTCAAGACTGTCAATAGTCTCCACTGAGGAAATCGAATCCAGTTTCACTCCGGGGATTTGATTTTGAAACGTTTTGCAGAGCGCTTTCTTGACGTCCTGCAATCCGGACAAATAATCGCCGTCAACAATTTCTTCATAAGGCAAAGCATTTGCTTCAAAATAGTTGAATTGTCCCTTTCGGAAAATAAAGACGACTTCCGGTCTGACTGTAAGTTCTTCGCCGATTGTGTTTTCAAGTGCGTTCATTCCCCGGGTCTGTAACCTTTCCCATTCTTCTTTTCCAACCGAATCAAACTCTTCTGGTATCGTGACGGTCCATCCAAACATGTCATAAAAATGTGTCCGGACATCTGCATCGGACTGGGCGGCACACAAGAAAGGAGCAAAAAGAACCAAGACACCAATCAGGCCAACAAATCTCATACAACTTTCATTAGTAAGGGAATTCAAATATAACAAAAACACAACTCACTGTCGACCAGATTTGAGGGTAATACCGACGATCAACATCCAGAATGTTGTATAATTTCAAACAGGAAAATAACACTTAACGTCGTGGCCATTCCTGGAATATGATCCCCAACTGACTGTCGCGAATCGCAAACTCCTTTGCGCCCCATGGCCTCAGGGTGACCTTACTCAGATTGGGATGCAACAACTCAGGGTACGCAGACGAAATCGCGTTGTAAACTTCATCGATGTTTTCCGTCCCGAGTCGGAATTCCGGATTGTGCTCAGCGGCAAGCGCTTCATCCTGAAAAAGATTGATCCAGATCGTTTCCCGTGAAAGAACACAAAACGGTCGTTGGGTATTGATTTCGTCATGCGCAATCCGAAATCCCAGGACATCAACAAAGAGTCTGATTCCGTCGTGGATATTTTTGTAAAATATATTTGGTACGAGGTTCGTAAAATTCATAAATACCAGGTTTTTACGTTACGTTATCCAGCCCGAGCGTTTTCATGTGCTTTACATCGTGATACGTCAATGTTGCTCTTATGCACTCCTTCAACACTGCGACCGGAAGCTTCTCATTCATTCCAAAAACAATCGCACGATTGCCTTCGTATCGCAGTTGGTTGCCAAAGACCATTCGGAACGTATCAACGAGGCGGCTGGTGCATTGGAAATACATCGCATACTGATCCGGCATTTTTTTCTTCCAGTCCATGCGAAGTGTGCTGCCTCGCTTCGTCAGGTAACTCGGCTCACCCCATTTCAGTGTTTCCTCAAGTACATCTATACCGTCAGTCTCACGCGCCGTTTCAATGACCAGCTCCCGCAAGGCCTGCATTTTTTCCTGAATAAAATCCGGGTACGCAGCAAAAATTCGGTCAACTTCCCGGCTCGACCTCAGATCAAACTTGCTCATGATTTAATTTTTTGCCTTTGACTGATAAGCATCTCACTCCTCTTCCAAAGGTTCTTCAGGTAATCTGTTTAGATTCCTTACATATCGTTCACGATCAAATAGACGTCGTATCTTCAGGACGTCGAATATTTCAACCGCGAGACATTGGCCGATGAGTTGCTTAGTTTCAAAGTCATCATACCCTTCGTTACGCAGGCGTTCATAGGTCAGTTTCGTTTCCGGAGGATCATTGCCTTTCATTTGATTATCGATCACTTCGAAAAGCTGATCACGAAGTTTGGTATCTATTTTCATAGTGACAAGATGGTCTTTACGTATTGGATCAGAGTTCCTTATTTCAACTTGATTCTTTCAATAGCCCGCAATACTGCTTCGCGATTGCTTTTTGAAGTCATCCATTTCGGAAGGCGGCTCCCCAACGCCTGGTTGGACAACTCCAGCCCATTTCTTTCCCGTAACTTTGCCTCAACAAAACTGCGTATAAACGCAAGGTGATCGGAGTTATACGCCCATAACACGTTTCCGTTTACATTTTCCTGCATCCATAGCGGAAGATGAAAGAACGGATCAATGGGAGCGCCTATGATCATAACGAATTGATCCCTGGCGATTTTTCGATTACCTGCTGAAAAGGAAACACGTGTCGGAAAAATATCAAGCACCTTATTGAAGCCACACGTTGAACAGGTCACTTTAACTG
>JAEZDW010000476.1 GCA_023417955.1 Bacteroidota bacterium | reverse complement strand
GATCATCCCTGGTTATACCCGCTGACAACCATAACTAATACCCGACTTTACATCGACTTTACATCGAAGAATGGATAGGGATTTCCTGCCGCAATTGACCTCCTGGAAGGCTTGACCGCGGCAGGATTGATGATAGATAGGAATTCCACGGGCATAACAAGTTTTATCCATTCCTATTTTCACCGGACAACAATGATAACAAACTCGGAGCCCGAATCCCCACTTTTTTGAATCTGGTAAACATACGCGACGCTTAAAACGTCTCAACGACGGCTAATTATTGTAGCCTCACCTGCTCCGGGGCTGCCCCATCCAACGGATGAGCTTGCTGACAAAAGCTCCGCGACCCCTCTATTTCGGCATTGCCTGCATTTAAACACCGCAATCTCCTTACCGCTTCCGGCCTGGCAACCGGCAGAAATGAGTTCCTGCTCATTGATCTTGCCGAACCTCAACCTGGAAGGTATTGGGAAAGCGTACAATCTGCCATAGCTTGATCCGTTTTCCCGGCAGTATAAACGCATATGTCTCCGATATATTCCCCCTTATTTATAAGTGGGGACAAATGCGGGGCAAATGCGGGATGAATGCGGGATAAATGCGGGATATATCTACATATCCAACGCAGTCTTATCGCATTCGCACAGCTGACATTTGGCGTGTGAGCCAATTTCAAAAGGAGTAACAAGGGAGAATTACCCTGATTTTTCAGGGGGCTTGTGTTGATTTGGATTTTCCTTTCCAGTTCCGTGTACCTGCGAAAGGGCAAATCCGATTTGAAAAGGAAAGTCATGTCAGCCCCCGAGGGAGAAACCTTTTTGGCGGACACTAAGGGGTTGAAGTTCGCAATTCCTGACAACCGACCCGGATACCAGTAGCTATACCTTCAAATCCCAGACAAAAAAGGGACTGTCCCAAAAGCCTCCCAGAAACGGACTAATTGAAGTCCGTCCTTCCCAATATCAATACGAGACTACGCCTCTGGGATTCGTTAAAGAGATCGCTTGCTGTATAGGAAGAGATGACGCTACGAGATACAGGGGAGTTCGGTCTCGTTAAAAACGAGGGTGTCTCAAAAGGACAGCTTCCAAACAAAAAAACATCGAGCCGGGCGGTCAAAAATGAAAAAAGCCGCCTCATGACTTTTGAGACGGCCTTTTTGTTTGTATCGGCTGAGCCGATTATTACATATTCTTAACAATTTCAGCAGCGAACTCTGAACACTTGAGCAGAGTCGCGCCTTCCATAAGACGTTCGAAGTCGTATGTAACGCGCTTGGAAGAAATCGCGCCTTCGAGACCTTTGATGATCAAATCAGCAGCTTCCTGCCATCCCATATATTCGAACATCATTACGCCCGAAAGGATTACCGATCCCGGGTTAACTTTATCCTGACCTGCATATTTCGGAGCAGTACCGTGCGTAGCTTCGAAAATTGCGTGGCCTGTTACGTAGTTCACGTTTCCACCTGGAGCGATACCGATACCTCCTACAATTGCTGCAAGTGCATCAGAAATATAGTCCCCGTTAAGGTTTAATGTAGCGACAACAGAATACTCATCCGGTCTCAGCAGAATTTGCTGCAGGAATGCATCAGCGATAGAGTCCTTGATGATAAGCTTGTGATCATCTTTTTCGATCACCTGCCATGGGCCACCGTCGAGATCTTTCGCGCCGAACTCATTTTTTGCAAGCGCATAGCCCCAGTCTCTGAATCCACCTTCAGTAAACTTCATGATGTTGCCCTTGTGCACCAGTGTGACACTCGGTTTCTTATGCTGAAGCGCGAAGTTGATCGCAGAGCGAACAAGACGTTCAGTTCCTTCTTTTGACACAGGCTTGATTCCAATACCTGACGTCTGAGGGAAACGGATTTTCTTAAACAGTTTCGGATAGTTCTCCTGGAACAGGGCGAGAAACTTCTTGTTCTCCTCAGTGCCTTCCTGGAACTCAATACCCGCATAAATATCTTCCGTGTTTTCGCGGAAGATGACCATATCAGTTTTATGTGGCTCCTTTACGGGTGAAGGAACACCTTTGAACCAACGTACAGGCCGTACGCAGGCGTAAAGATCAAGCTCCTGGCGAAGCGCCACGTTGAGTGAGCGAATGCCTCCGCCGACCGGCGTGGTCAATGGACCTTTTATCCCAACAAGATATTCCTTGAATACATTGAGCGTCTCTTCAGGAAGCCAGTTTCCGGTTTGATTGAAGGCCTTCTCGCCGGCAAGTACCTCTTTCCAGTTAATCTTCTTCTTACCATTGTATGCCTTCTCCACCGCCTTGTCAAAGACAAGCTTCGAGGCGGGCCAAATGTCGATTCCGGTTCCATCACCTTCAATAAAAGGAATTGTCGGGCTATCCGGAACGGTGAGTTTTCCGTTACTGATACTGATTTTCTGATCGCTCATTTTGATTTGATGTTAATTTTTTATTCCAAAAACCATTACTGGTCTCAGATTCGCGGCCGAAATTAAAAAAATCAATCCAGAAACGAAGATATTTTTATTTGCGTTGGACTAGAATCACCGAATATTAGCTTATGAAATCGTTTGCCCTTCTGTTTTCTATTTTGCTGTTAAACCTGCCTTCGCCGGCGCCCCGCGTAGATGAAAGCGTCTGCCTGTCGGCCGAAGAAAAGAAGTTATATGAGATGATTAATGCATATCGTGCCAAGAACAAACTGGCACCCATACCGCTTTCAGCCAGGCTTACAAAGGTAGCGCAGGCTCATGCCCATGATCTCGTCAAAAACTTCGATTTTGATCCGAATGGCAAGTGTAACCCCCACAGCTGGTCTAAAAAAGGAAAATGGACCCCCTGCTGCTACACCTCCGATCACAAACAGGCCGAATGCATGTGGAACAAGCCGGCAGAAATTGCGGATTATAAGGCATCAGGATACGAGATTGCCCACTTCCACTCTGCCGGCGCTACGGCTCAAAGTAGTCTTGAGGGATGGAAAGCAAGCCCCTCCCATAACCCCCTGCTCGTAAACAGTGGCATGTGGGCTCGTGTAACCTGGAAGGCTATCGGGGTGGGAATCTACGGTGAGTACGGGATCGTGTGGTTTGGCGACCTGGCCGATGACACTGTCCCGGATTCATGTCAATAATGGCTCAATTCGGAAAGTCATTCCCAATATCGGAAACTTTAAAAACTGTAGCATGCGTTTTTCAAGCGGTTTCGCGGTTTGAATAACTGGCCTGGATTTGGGAGAGTCTGTATGAAACAACGAAATACAGACCATGTTTACCGCTTTCTTTTTTAAACGCATGAACCTCAGACAACAGGTTAGAATGCTTCGTCGCAAGGGGATCGTTCTGGGTACCCGTGTGAAGG
>JAEZDW010000397.1 GCA_023417955.1 Bacteroidota bacterium | reverse complement strand
ATGCGGGTCAAATGCGGGATGAATGCGGGATAAATGCGGGATATATCTGGATATACAACGCAGTTCGATCGCATTTGCACAGGTGCTTTTTGGCGGGTTGGATGGTGTTATGAGGATAAGATATGGCAGAATCACCCAGATTTTTCAGGGTGTGCTGTATTGTATTGATTTGTTGCAGCTGGTTGCAAGTGCAATTGAAATGGATATGCCTTAGTTGCAAGCTGCAAGCTTGCTTTCGCTAACTTAAATGTCCATGATTCTGAATGATGGTAGTTTTTTCACCGAAGGCCCAATGATGCAAGGGTACGCAATAGTCCCTCAATTATGAATTATAAATCTTTCCAAATTAGAAATTGCTCGCAGAGACGAAGTCGTTATGCAGTTATTATTCCTGCAACCTGGAACGTGAAACCTGGAATCTGAAACTTGTTTGGAAATGTGTATTTGTTCGTTGTGTCGCCTTTAGTTTCAAGCTGCGAGCGACGAGCTGCAAGTTTGAGTAGTGCAAATTTAAATGCTTGTTTTCACCGCAGAGTTGCAATGACGCGAGGGGACGCAATGCAATTATAAATCAATTTTGCCCGGACAACAATGATTTCTATCCAACAATCAGCCTGATGATGTCGTTCGCAAAAATGAACACCATAAGCGCAAGCAACATTACCATACCGACTTTTTGAGCACCTTCAAGGAACTGATCACTTGGTTTGCGGCGTGAAATAATTTCGTAAGTCAGGAACATCACGTGACCGCCGTCAAGCGCGGGAATCGGTAACAGGTTCATGAATGCGAGCACAAGCGAAAGTACTCCTGTGAGTGACCAGAATCTTGTCCAATCCCATTCACCTCCAAATGCCTGAGCAATGCCGATTGGGCCGTGTAACGACTCCGTAGGTTTTAGTACACCAGACACTACTTTTCCGAGGGCTTTAATTTGTACAATCAGCGTAGAGAAAGCGCGCTCCGTTCCGAGCGGAATTGAATCAAAGAAGCCATAGGTAATTCGTTCACTTGCCCTTTCAATGAAGTTGTCGTCTGTTGGCACAAAACCAATCGCGCGTGTGAATTCTTCATCCTCGTCTTTCAGTTTTGTGAACGTCTGGTCGTCGAATGCGAGTACTTCACCGTTGCGTTCTATTTTAAAGCTAATAGCGTTACCCTGCGTTTCGTGTACTTCATCATAAACCTGGTCGAAATACTTTACCGGTTTGCCATTAACCTCAATCACTTTATCACCAGGTTGCAGCCCTACTTTCCCGGCTATAGAATTTTCAAGTACCCGGCCAACAATCGGTTCGAAACGGTAAAACACAAAATTAGCGGCGTTTTCCCGGCGGTTGAAATTTTGAATGAAGTCTGCAGGCAGGTCGATTCTTTTTTGTTCACCATCGCGCTCAATGGTAAGGAAGGCGTTGTCGCTGAGCAAAGTCTGCGCTTTCAGGAGGTCCTGAAAATAACGGTAGTCATGTCCGTTGATCGCTACGATTTTGTCGCCGGTTTTTAATCCAATAGACTCGCCAACTGCTCCGACATGAAAACCTCCGTTCTTGTTGATTTCATCCTTCAGAATGTTTTCATCACCTACCAACCAGGTAAGTCCTATGAAAATCAAAATACCAACAATGACATTAACGAAAATCCCGCCAAGCATTACGATCAGGCGCTGCCACGCGGGTTTACTTCGAAACTCCCAGGGTTGGGGTTCCTGTTTCATAGCTTCCGTATCGAGTGATTCATCAATCATACCCGAAATCTTAACATATCCACCTAACGGAATTGCACTGATCGCATATTCGGTTTCACCTTTTCTGAAGGACCAGATTTTAGGAGGAAATCCAATTGAAAATTGTTCGACCCGCATGCCGAAATATTTTGCGGCGAGCAGGTGGCCCATCTCGTGAACCGCTACCAAAATTGAAAGACTCAGCAGCAGCTGAGCAATCATGATCATTGCATCCATTCTGTTTCTATAATCGTTTTTTGAATCTTATTCTTTATAAGCAGCTATTTCAGCATTTCGAGGGCAATTGCGCGGGTTTTTCGATCCGTCTCCACGTAGTCCTCATACGCCGGAGCCTCTATATAATCCATTTTTGCCAGGCAACGTTCCACAACGTCAGACATTTCCAGAAAACCGATCCGGTCGTTCAGAAACTGATCAACGGCGATTTCATTGGCAGCGTTCAGAACACATGGCATGTTTCCACCCCTGTTCAGGGCCTCGTAAGCTAGTGCAAGATTACGAAAAGTTTCTGTATCAGGTTTTTCGAACGTAAAAGCCGGGTAAGACATGAAGTCGAAACGAGGAAAATCCGCCTTCAGCCGCCGGGGATAGCCCAATGCAAACTGAATTGGCAAACGCATATCGGGAAGTCCGAGCTGAGCTTTTATCGAACCATCCTCGAACTGCACGAGCGAATGGATAATTGATTGCGGGTGAACCACCACTTCAATTTGTTTTGCATGCAGCCCGAAAAGCCACTTTGCCTCAATTACCTCGAGGCCTTTATTCATGAGACTCGCGGAATCAATCGTAATCTTTGCCCCCATATTCCAGTTGGGGTGTTTCAGCGCCTGTGCCTTGGTAACCGTCGCCAGCTCGGACCGCGTTTTTCCCCTGAAAGGTCCGCCAGATGCCGTCAGGATTATCTTTTCAATCGGGTTATGGAATTCACCCACCAGACATTGAAAGATTGCTGAGTGTTCGGAATCCACCGGATAAATATTAACGCCTTTTTCACGAGCCAGGCCGGTAATCAATGCACCTGCTACCACAAGAGTCTCCTTGTTGGCAAGTGCGACAGTTTTATTAGCCTCAACTGCTTTTATTGTGGGTTTCAATCCGCAATAACCAACGAGCGCTGTCAATACAAGGTCGACAGTCTCCATTTGGGCAACCGAACACAGCGCGCTTTCACCGGTGTACACCTTAATTGACGTGTCTGCAAGCTCACGCTTCACTGTCTCGTAATGATCTTCATTACCGATCACAACTACGTTCGGTTGAAATTTGCGTGCCTGCTCAATTAATAAGCCTGCGTTATTTTGCGCGGTGAGTACCTCAACTTCAAAACTATCCGGATGGGCAGAGATCACTTCCAGTGCCTGCGTACCAATTGATCCGGTGGACCCAAAAATCGCGATGTGTTTCTTTTCCTTCAACTCCGGTTTAGGTTGATTCAGATTTTGGATTAATGCGCCAGGAATGGTTTTAGACCGTCTGCAATACGTCGGTCATTCGACAAACGCGGCACCTTGTTTTGTCCTCCGAGTTTTCCCAGCGACTTCATATACTCAATAAAGGCATTTCTCTTTAAAGGAGAAATTTTTAGTGTTCTCAGAATGCTTCCCGCAAGAAGGTCGTCGTAATAAACATTCAATTCACGCAGCTGATTATCCAGTTCGAGAGAGAACGCCTGTATGTTATCGGGAGTTTGTGAGAATTCGATGAACCATTCGTGATGCGGAAGCCCCTCAGCTGGTGCCACCTGAGGCGCTACTGTAAATTCTATAATTTCAACGCCGGGAAATTTCGCGAGAGTGAGATGCATTGCCTTTTCAACTTCCTCCCCTATTACATGTTCTCCAAATGCTGAAATAAAGTGCTTGATCCTTCCCGTAACGACAACCCGGTAAGGATTTTTCGAAACAAACTTTACCGTATCACCAATTGAATAGCCCCAAAGGCCCGCATTGCTATTGAGAATAACTGCGTAATTGCGGTTCAATTCAACTTCTTCAATATTCAGGCGTGTAGGGTTCTCGTTGAAGTATTCGTCTACCGGGATGAACTCGAAAAATATTCCACTATTCAGCAGGAGCAATAGTCCCGGTTCGGTTTGTGAATCCTGGTAAGCGATAAATCCTTCCGATGCAGGATACGTTTCGATGGAAGGAATTTTTTTTCCGATTGTCTCCTCCAAACGTCGACGATACGGTTCAAAATTCACACCTCCGTAGATAAACATCGAAAAGTCAGGAAAAACATCCTTTATAAGTTTACCGGTTCGTTCGCGGATTCGATCGAAATACATCTGCACCCACGGCGGAATACCCGAAATCAACGTCATCCGTTCGTTGATCGTCTCATCGATAATCCGTTCAAGTTTTTCCTCCCAGTCTTCAATGCAGTTTGTCGTGTAAGAAGGCTTCTGATTCGTTCTGAGGTAGCCAGGCACGTGATGATTAACGATCCCGGACAGGCGGCCAGTCTTGATTCCGTTTTTGTCATCCAACTCCGGGCTTCCGGAAAGGAAAATCAGCTTTCCATCGAGAAACATTGCATTCCCCGTCTCGTGCACGTAGCTAAGGATCGCGTTTCGCGCGCTGTTGATATGATTGGGAATCGACTCGCGCGTTATTGGTATGTATTTCGTTCCTGAAGTTGTACCAGAGGTTTTTGCCAGGTATACAGGCTTTCCTTTCCATAAAACGTCCGGCTTTCCTTCAATTATTTGGTTGATGTAGCCGCGCAAATCTTCGTAATCGCGGACCGGCACCCTGCTCTTGAAGTCGGAATGATCCTTAATTGACTGAAAATCATGATCTTGTCCGAAAACTGTATGCTTCGCGCCTTCCAGGAGCGATTGCAACGTGGAATGCTGAAAACGTGCGGGTGAAAGGGACCAGTTCTTTGTCTGTGCAGCGATGTAGGCTGCAAACGGCCTGGCCAGTAGTGATCGGACTCCCATAGCAAACTCGGCGCAAGATAACAGAACTCCCCGAATATTCGGGCCAGTCGGCCTCCGCCGGATTGTCTTTGAACAGCGGTTTATGACATGGTTGTTATATTTAGACCCGGATTTGAGGGCAAAGTCAAAACTTTTCCCTTTGAACGAACGTCTATCCAATCAGATCAGAATATTATGAAACACATTTTTCGTGTTCTTGTCTTTGGTTTTATCGCAGGATTTGCCGGTGCATACACCTTTTATATAGCTGTTGTTAAACCCGAAGTTGAATCGCTCCAGCCCGACCCGGTTTTCAGCCCGGCTACTTACGATAATCCGGCATACACCTCAATACCTTCAAATCCGCCGTCGTCACTGCCTGATGTAGAAGGCGTTGATTTTAGTGAAGCCGCCAGGAGAGCGACACCCAGCGTGGTATTCATTAACAGTATCTCACGCGGAGTTTCTTATTCTTACTGGGACTGGTTCTTCGGTGAAGGCGGGGCAAACAGCAGGACGCAGGTGAGTACTGGTTCGGGCGTGATTTTCAGCACCGAGGGCTACATCGTAACCAACAATCACGTAATCGCCTCTGCGGAACGTATTGAAGTAAACTACAACAAACGCACGTACCCGGCCGAACTTATCGGCACAGATCCGTCTACCGACCTGGCAGTTATCAAGATCAAGGAAACTAACCTTCCCGCCATAACGCTGGCAAGTTCTAAGGATGTACAGGTTGGCGAATGGGTGATTGCGGTTGGAAATCCATACACACTCGCTTCGACGGTGACTGCCGGAATTGTCAGTGCAAAAGGCAGACGCATAGGAATTCTGGAGGACAAGTTTCCTATCGAGTCGTTTATTCAGACTGATGCCGCGATTAATCCCGGAAATTCTGGTGGTGCTCTGGTCAACCGGAAAGGCGAACTTGTCGGAATAAATTCAGCGATATTGTCGCGTACTGGTTCCTATACCGGTTATGCAT
>JAEZDW010000388.1 GCA_023417955.1 Bacteroidota bacterium | reverse complement strand
AAGACGGACACTTTGTGCGCCGTAGAGTTTTTCATACGCAGGGATTTGTTCCTGAAGAAGTTTTTCGGCTGCAGAATATTTCCCGAGCATTATCAGAAGCGAAGTAAGTTCTTCTGACGTACTCAGTGATTCACCAAGATCGCCATCAGACTTATCAATAATTTTTTTGGATCTGGACAGGTTTGCATCAGCCTCATCAAACATACCTTTTATTGCATACAATTTTGCCTGCGTCTCAAGGAGTCCGATGTAAGTGGGCTTATACTCCTTCAGGGCGCGGTTTTGTTTCATATCCACAACCTTGAGAGCCTCATTCAAATTTCGTTCCGCCTGCTCATATTCGCCGAGTTTAAGTTGAAGTTTGGCAATGTGATTTAACTCGCCTGCGTATAAGATGTTGGAAGGTTCGTAGGTTACACGCAGCGCATGCTCAGCTTTCTTCAATGTTTTGGAGGCAGCCTCGAACTGATCCTTCAGCTCATACCATTGAGCAATGTGATTCAGGATGGGAAGTTTCTGTTTGTGCTGATCACCGATCTGAGGTTCGACGATTTTAAAGTAGCTTTCCTCATAAATCTTTCCGGCTTCGTCTATCTTGTTAGTATAGTCGAGATAGAAATTCGCAAGTGCAAGACGTGCGAGATGGTGCTTTGGCGATTCCTCCCCACAGAGCTCTCTCTGAACGTCAGCAACTTGTTGAAGGTATTTCTCGGCATTCGCGTACTTCTTTTCTGTAAGCGCAACTTCAAAAAGGAAGTTAAGAATCAGTGTGTTCGTCTTATAGTTTTCCGGTAGCGATTTTGAAGCGAGAACGCCAAGGGCCTGGTTTTCCAGATTTCGGGTTTTGTCGCGAGCAAGTTTTGCATTAAACTCAACCGCATTGAGGTTAGCCCTGTGGACGCTGGTCTTTGGATAGTTCTTTTCAATCATTCGCTCATACTCAAGGCGAACATTTAAGTATTTTGAATACTGCTCTGATCGAAGTAACTCTCGGAGGTAACTTAAATAAATTTCGTGTGCAAGTGCATTTGAAGGCGTTGTCCGTTTCTTAAGGTCGCTCAAGTTCTCTGCGAAAGAATATTGTTTCAAACTTCCTTCGCCCTGAAAGTATTCTACCAGAATTCTATTCCAGATGTATTGATATCTGACTTCGGCCAGGCTTGTTTCACCCATGAATCGGTTTTTCCCTTTAAACCAGCTCTTAAGTTCCTGAAAGACGAAGTCCACATCCGGATCCTCGGCAGACGCGCCCGTTACAGCTGCGCGACCCATGTCGCCGTAGGCCATTCCGAGGAGTGTCTTATATGTGGCGTACTGGTTGAATCTTTCGAATAATTCGTTCTCCGGTACACGTTTGCTGACGATCTGGCCATTCTCTACAATGCTTTCCTTTTCAACCGCACGTGAAAGGTAATATTCCTCATATGGAGTAAGAAGGGCGATCGCATCGCGATAAAATCCCTGACCAATCATCGCTTCTGCTTCAATGAGGTCGAGTTTTGCTTTAGTGGGTTTTTCGATATCGGCGGTTTTTCCGAGAACATCTTCTGCCTTTCGGATGTATTCACGCGCAATGCGATAATTGCCGTACTCATTGTACATCGCCGCGACTTCGATCAGCGTGTTTGCGTACGCGTTGCTATTGTCGCCGAATGCACTGGCAGCTTCGTTCATCGCGGAAGTGAGGGTTGCGTCGAAGTCGGTAAGCATCCCCATTGCCAACTTGATTCTGGCTTCGCGAAGTGCGAGGCCTGGCATGTAAGGATTGGTTCTGCCAAGCTTGGAAATTGCAGAGGATTTTAGTTTCGCGAGGGAAGATGAAGCCTTGAGGAAGTTCCCGGAGGCGTAGTAAGAGTCGATCTTCCGGAGAGTCTTGTCAAATTTCTTGTTCTGACTGATTCCCGCGATAGTTAACGAGAACAGCAAAATAAGGGTGAGGCTTAATTTGTTCATGACTGACCAGGTTAGGGAAATGAACCCCTAAGGTAGCCATTTCACAGCAAACGACGCGGGATTTTCTGATTTCCGAGGCTCAAAAAATCCCGCTTTTCGGGTCGGTATGACGTGTTTTTATTAGCTGCGTAGCATTTTTGTCAGAATTTCACGGGCAGCCTGCGTGATGACGGTACCCGGACCGAAGACGAAGGCTACTCCCGCCTTGTACAGAAAATCATAATCCTGCGTGGGAATAACGCCTCCGGCGATGACCATGATGTCGGGCCGTCCAATCCTCTTCAGTTCTTCAACCAGTTCAGGAATCAGTGTCTTGTGTCCGCCGGCAAGGCTGGACGCGCCGATTAGGTGCACATCATTTTCCGCGGCTTGCATGGCAACTTCTTCCGGTGTTTGGAACAATGGTCCGATATCGACATCAAAACCAAGATCCGCGAAGCTGGTTGCGATGACTTTGGCCCCGCGATCATGCCCATCCTGTCCCATTTTAGCAACCAGAATCCGCGGGCGGCGGCCATCGGCTTTCGCAAAACGGTCGGATAACGCGCGTACTTCTTCGAAGTCCTTCTGATTTTTCATTTCAGCGGAATATACACCTGAAATTGATTTAATAGTTGCCTTGTACCTTCCGAATACACGCTCCATCGCTTCGGATATTTCACCGAGCGTTGCGCGCTTTCGTGCGGCATCGACAGCGAGTTCAAGGAGATTTCCCTGGCCGGATTCGGCGCAGCGCGTGATGGCATGCAGTGCTGATTCAACGTCCGCGCTATTGCGTTCGGAGCGAAGCTGGTTAAGTCTTTCGATTTGCTCCTTGCGTACTGCCGTATTGTCAACTTCGAGAATCTCAAAATCAGGTTTTTCATCAATACGCAATTTGTTTACGCCGACAATTACGTCACGACCAGAATCGATCCTCGCCTGTTTGGCGGCTGCAGCCTGTTCGATGCGCATTTTTGGAATACCACTCTCGATAGCTTTTGTCATTCCGCCAAGTTGTTCAACTTCCTCGATAAGTTCCCATGCCTTTTCAGCGAGCTCAGCAGTAAGTGATTCGATAAAGTACGATCCTCCAAGGGGGTCGACCATGCGTGTTACACCGGTCTCCTTTTCGATGAAGAGTTGCGTGTTTCGCGCGATACGTGCCGAGAAGTCTGTGGGAAGTGCTATTGCCTCGTCAAGTGAATTCGTGTGTAGCGATTGTGTTCCGCCCAGAACGGCAGCAAGGGCCTCGATACATGTACGCGTTACGTTGTTGTACGGATCCTGTTCGGTAAGGCTCCATCCCGAAGTCTGGCTATGCGTCCGCAAGGCCATTGATTTTGGATTGGTCGGATTGAATTGGCTTACGATCTTAGACCATAACAGTCGCCCTGCGCGCATTTTGGCAATCTCCATGAAGAAGTTCATGCCAATACCCCAGAAGAATGAAAGCCTTGGAGCGAAGTCGTCGATTTTTATTCCGGCAGCAAGGCCCGTGCGTATGTATTCAAGTCCGTCGGCTAACGTGTAAGCCAGTTCAATGTGAGCAGGAGCTCCTGCCTCGTGCATATGATAACCGCTTATGCTAATGCTGTTGAATTTAGGCATCAGCCTGCTCGCATATGAAAATATATCGGCGACGATTCGCATTGAAGGTGTTGGCGGATAAATGTATGTATTCCGCACCATGAACTCCTTCAGGATATCGTTCTGAATTGTGCCACTTAATTGTTCGGGCTTTACTCCCTGTTCTTCCGCTGCGACAATGTAGAAGGCCATTATTGGGATGACAGCGCCGTTCATCGTCATAGATACTGACATCTTATCGAGTGGGATCTGATCGAACAGAATCTTCATGTCGAGTACAGAGTCGATGGCGACGCCTGCCTTACCAACGTCACCGGCTACACGCGGATGGTCACTGTCGTATCCCCGGTGCGTTGCGAGGTCAAATGCTACAGAAAGGCCGCGCTGACCCTGTGCGAGGTTGCGTCGATAGAAAGCATTTGATTCACGCGCGGTGGAAAAGCCTGCATACTGCCGAATCGTCCACGGCTTCGTGGTGTACATCGTCGCATACGGTCCCCGTAAAAATGGCGGAATCCCTGACGTGAAAACGGTGTGTTCCAGGTCGTTGATATCTTCCTGGTGATAGGTACCTTTTACATCAATGCCTTCCGGGCTTTTCCATACTTCGGATCGAGCGTTGCCTTTTGTGGCGGGAATGAACTGGTCAAAAGCTATATCGTTAAAATCTGGTTTCATGTTCGATCTGATTTTCTATACGTCTCTTTCCTTTGTTTCGTATTCCGGCTGCATCGATTGGAATTTCTTCCAGGCCGCGCGAGCTATTTCTTGAGTTAATACTTCGATCCCGTACGCTCCTGCAAATGGATCATTGACCTTGCCAAATTTGGATTCCTCACGGAGGATCATCGAAACGTTTCGGGCGACACGCGACATCATGGTGTGGATTCCATCTTCGGGTTCAATACTGATGGCGTCAGCTCCGCCGGAGAGCGCGGCTATTGCGGCAACGGTACCTTTCAGCATATTTCCATGTGGCTGAAAGTTCTCGTTAAGCCATTTTTCTGACCGGGCATGAATCAATAAGTCTGAAGGAGCATATTCCTGAAGGCCGTACGCGCGAACGATTTGGTACCATAGGATACGCAGTGCACGGAACTTCGCTACTTCAACCAATAACTCCGGGCCTACAGGCACATTGAAGGCAATATGCCGGACGATTTCGTTGAGGCGATATCCTTCAGCCATGAAGGTGTCGATTGTCTGCACGCCGGCAACGAGTGCACGTGAAATCTGGTTGACCGGTGTTTCGCCGGGAATAAAAACGCCGGCAAAGCGGAACCCATTGAGTGAAGGCAATGCAGGTGGCAGGATAACCCCTTCTTTCCAAAACATAGCACCCTGGATTTTGCCGTAGCTGTAGTTACTCTCGCTGATGTAATTGATCAAATCTGTAAGGGGAAATTGTTCGCTGGCATAAAAGGACACGGAACAATTCTCCCACGAGATTCCATTTAGGAGTCTGTCGAAATGGACGCGCGTTTTTTCAATGTTGAAAACAATACCCTCCGCCTCGTGACGAAGGTGATCCATAGCCACATTGTTCGCAGCGACCTCATCCGTGGGCAAAACCTCAGGCATGTTGTGCCAGTGGCGTGCATCCTGAGCATATGCTGGTTTCTCGTTCAACGCATAACGATCGACAAGGGAGAGTTGATCAGCGTCTGTTTTATCATAACAGGGTTTGAAGACCAGTCCATCCGGCGTTTTCCACTTCAGCGTTTCATCCGGATCCGCTCCCTTAATTTCAGCTGAAGCAGCCTTCGACCAACTGGGCTTATCCGCCGTGGGAAATGATTCATAAAACTTTGCCCCCTTATTCATATTTGTGTCTTTTTATCTGAGAAAACTAAGCAGAATACCTGCGGCTACTGCAGATCCGATCACGCCGGCAACGTTTGGTGCCATCGCATGCATGAGCAGGTGGTTAGTCGGATCTTCTTTTATACCTTCCGTTTGAGAGACCCGTGCGCTGTCCGGAACCGCAGATACGCCTGCGGATCCGATCAATGGATTGATCTTATTTCCCTCCTTAAGGAAAAGGTTCATGACCTTTGCGAAGATCACGCCGCCTGCAGTTGATACAGCGAATGCACATGCTCCCAATACAAAGATGAGGATAGATTCGGAAGTAAGAAATACATCGGCCTGCGTAGATGCACCAACGGTCAGACCGAGGATAATGGTAACGATATCAATCAACGATGTTCTTGCTGTATTTGCGAGACGTGTTGTTACGCCCGATTCCTTCAAAATGTTACCGAAGAAAAGCATACCCAAAAGCGGCAGCGCGCTTGGTGATATGAACGTGGTTAGCAGTAGTCCGATGATGGGAAACATAACTCGTTCGGTCTTCGATACGGCACGTGGCGGCTGCATACGGATAAGTCGTTCTTTCCTGGTAGTCAGCAGGCGCATGATCGGAGGTTGAATAACGGGAACCAATGCCATGTACGAATACGCCGCGATAGCAATAGGTCCAATAAGATTCTTAACTGTCGTACCATCGGGTAGTATATTCACACCGTTAGCCAATTTCGATGACAAAAAGATTGCAGTCGGTCCGTCAGCGCCACCGATTATTCCGATGGCACCTGCTTCCGGAGCCGCGAACCCCAATGCAATGGCGCCCACAAACGTTATAAATATTCCGAGTTGTGCAGCTGCACCGAGTAACATCAGCTTCGGGTTGGAAATTAACGATGAAAAATCGGTCATTGCACCTATACCCAGAAAAATCAGGGGCGGATAAATCCCTTTGACTACGCCGAAATATAGATAGTTAAGCACGCTTCCTTCCTCATAAATACCAATCTGCAGGCCGGCATTGAGCATGAATGGAATGTTACCTATGATAATTCCGGTTCCAATAGGAACAAGTAGCAAGGGTTCGTAGTCATAACGGATTGCCAGGAACAAAAAGACCAGTCCAACGCAAATCATCACCACGTGACCAGTGGTGACGTTTGTGAAAGCTGTGTAGTCGAGGAACGTCTTCATCCCCCTGACAACGCCTGCATCGCTTTTGTTTTGCGAGATGTCGGCAGGGACTGTCGTCTCCGTTAAAATTTGCGCGGACGCAGCTTCTACTTTCGTCGTTGGGAATACAGACTTGAGCAGCGCCAGAAAAACAATAATGCCGAAAATCAAGAATATCTTTTTCATAACTACACGAGCCCGGCAGAACCGGATTTTTATTTTATTCAATCTCCATCAGCAGATCGCCCTGCATTACTGAATCACCGTCTTTTACACGTATCAGTTTTACAACACCGTTAACTTCAGCCCGAATGTTGTTTTCCATTTTCATTGCCTCAAGGATGAGTAACGTGTCTCCCTGTTTCACAGAATCACTTTCCTTCACAAGGGTTTTGTATATGGTGCCGGGTAGCGGCGCTGTTACCTTCTTTAGTCCGGCGGCTGGTGCGAAGGATTTTTGTGGCGTCGGTGGGGGAGTAGAGCGCACCAGCTTCGGCGTTTTGGTTGTCTTCAACTCTTTGTTCAATTTCACTTCGTATTTCGAACCGTTCACCTCCACCGTTGCCACGGAGTCCTCAAACGATTTTATACGGACTGTATAGGAGTTTCCGCGTATTGTGAATTCATATTTTTTCATAGTCTAAAAGCGTTTATTCAGTCCGTTAACGACGTTATAGATTTTCGAATTCCAGGGAGAATACCTTTTTGAAATTTTCTGAATTGTGAGTACAGTGTTCTCCGTGTCGTGAAGTTCGCCGATGAATAAAAAAATTGCCGCGCTTATTGCGGCAGTTTCTTCTCCCGTAATGGATGTTACAGAAGCATCTGCGGTATGCGGGCTCGGTTCAGTTTTTCGGAATGGTTTGGTGAGTCGTTCAAAACTAATGTTTAGAATTTTTGGAAGATTGTAGAATACGATCCAAAGGATAAACAATGACGCGAAAACGATCACGTATCCGACAACTACGATTATCAGGTGCTCATTTTCGATGTTTTCTATTCTGAAGTTCATAGCTTTCACGGTTGATCATAAGGGGAGGTTTGAATGCTTCTTTGGAGGATTGAAATCCTTTTTCGTTGCGAGTGTTTGTAATCCCCGGATTATCCGGAACCGCGTGTTGCGTGGTTCGATGATGTCGTCTATAAATCCGTACTTTGCAGCCTGGTAAGGATTAGCGAACTTCTGTTCATACTCTTCTTCTTTCTCGCTGATGAATTTCTGGCGTTCGTCCTGATCCTTAATTTGACTCAATGCCCTGGCCTCAAGCACTTCGACGGCGCCTTTCGCGCCCATTACCGCGATTTCCGCAGAAGGCCATGCGTAATTAAGATCCCCGCGTAATTGCTTGCAGCTCATCACATCATGTGCGCCACCATATGACTTCCGTAACGTGATTGTTATTTTCGGTACCGTGGCCTCTCCGTACGCGAACAGCAACTTTGCCCCGTGGATTATGATTCCGCCATACTCCTGTGTGCTACCGGGAAGAAATCCTGGTACGTCGACAAGAGTTACCAGCGGAATATTGAATGCATCGCAGAAGCGAACAAATCTTGCGGCTTTGCGTGAAGCATCGATATCAAGTACACCTGCAAGGTAACTGGGTTGATTTGCAACTATTCCAGTAGCGTATCCGTTGAACCGCGCAAAGCCTGTAACGATGTTCTTGGCATAGTTGCGTTGCACTTCGAGGAATTCATGTTCGTCGGTAATAGCATGTATTATATCAAGTACGTCGTAAGGTTTGTTCGGGTTTTCAGGAATGATCTCATTGAGTTGATCGTCGAGCCGATCCGCGGGATCATTACATTCAAGTACCGGCGGCTCTTCAAGGTTGTTCGACGGAAGGTAGCTTAGCAGCTTCCTGATGAGGGCAATACCTTCCTGTTCGTCGCCAGCCATGAAATGCGTTACACCTGACTTTGTTGCATGTACCTGCGCGCCACCGAGGTCTTCAACAGTTATATCTTCACCGGTTACCGTTTTTACAACCTTGGGTCCTGTGACAAACATGTAGCTTGCTTGTTCTGACATAACGATAAAGTCAGTCAGCGCAGGTGAATAGACGGCGCCACCAGCGCACGGTCCAAATACCGCGGAGATTTGCGGAATCACTCCCGATGCCATGATGTTGCGCTGAAAGATTTCAGCATAACCTGCGAGACTTCGCACGCCTTCCTGAATACGTGCACCACCACTGTCATTCAAACCGATTACCGGCGCACCGACTTTCATTGCCTTGTCCATGATCTTGCAAATCTTATTGGCAAACGTTTCTGACAACGATCCGCCAAAGACTGTGAAGTCCTGCGCAAAGACAAATACAAGTCGGCCGTCAATCGTGCCGTGTCCAGTCACGACCCCATCTGACAAGTACAACTCCTTGTCCATTCCAAATGACTTGGTGCGATGTGTGACGAACATGTCATATTCCTCAAAGCTACCTTCGTCCAGCAGTAACTCGATACGTTCGCGCGCCGTGAGTTTTCCTTTGCTGTGTTGTGATTCGATTTTTTTCTCACCGCCACCGAGCCGGGCAAGCGTGCGCTTCTCAATGAGTTCTTTAATACGTTCTTGCGTCTTCATATGATTCCCCATGAGGATATTTTTTCTGCTTCACAAAGTTCTGTCAATACACCGTGGGTAGATTTGGGATGCAGGAATGCAATGCTCAACCCTTCAGCACCTCTTCTCGGTTGTTTGTCAATCAGGCTGACTCCTTTTTGATCGAGTTCATCGAGACGTTCCTGTAGTCCGTCAACAGCCAGAGCGATGTGGTGCAAACCCGGACCTCTCTTTTCAATGAACTTTGCGATGGGACCGTCGGCAGATGTTGACTCGAGTAATTCAATTTTTGTCTGACCGATCTTGAAAAACGCCGTACGCACTTTTTGATCTTTTACTTCCTCGATCGCGTAACAGCTTAACCCGAGTATCTTTTCGTAGTATGGAATTGCCTCATGCAGGCTGTTTACGGCAATACCGATGTGTTCAATATGAGTTGCATTCATAAAGCTGAATCTTAAAACCTTAAGTGCCCGAAATTTGGCTTCCGATTCAATCGTATTGTATGATGCCGGTCAAAATCAGCGGTTTGTTTGAATGATCCTTATCCACTTTTGTCTGATAATTGTCATTGAGAGGTTTTTCTTTGCTTTTCCGGAAGTATTGGTTTATGCCCTTTTTTTTGAAAAAATCAAGAACTTTATTCCTTGTTTTCTACGGCACTTTTTTTACATCTTTGTCTCCCTTTCCCCCCGTGGAAGATGAATAATCCTGTAAAATCAATGGAAGTTAGCTGCGGAA
>JAEZDW010000342.1 GCA_023417955.1 Bacteroidota bacterium | reverse complement strand
TTAGGTCATTCAACGCCGTTCCCGAATTTGCGATCTGTTGCCTACGTCACGAGCGATTCTTTCAATGCGTGTGCCGTTGTGACGCCCATACAGGGCTTGGTATGTTTACCGATTTTTCAACGTGGGGCGTACACCCCACGCTGGGATGTGGCGCCCCTTCAGGGCTGGGGGTGTAAGACGCCTGCACAAATTTTCAATTAGATCATTCGACGCCGTTCCCGAATTCGCGATCCGTTGCCTACGTTGCGAGCGATTCTTTCGATGCGTGTGCCATTGTGACGCCCCTGCAGGGCTTGATATGTTTACCAACCATTCAACGTGGGGCGTACACCCCACGCTGGGATGTCGCGCCCCTTCAGGGCTGGGGGTGTGAAACGTCTGCACAATTATGAATTAGATCGTCATCCAACGCCGTTCCCGATTTTGCAATCAATTCATCCTTTGCGAGTGATTCTTCAATGCATGCCGTTGGTTAAGAGCCTCACCGTTTGATATGCTACCAAGATTTCAGTGTCGTGTGGTTCGCAAAGCGACACCACGCATGTAGCTACTTTGAAAGCAGCCGCTACCAAAGGTTGCCATCACCTAATTAGAAATTATAAATTCCCATATTATAAATCGACCGAACTTCTTCAACGACACTCTCCTCTTCGGATTGCAATAAGTTTTGTTCAACACCTCCTGAAACCTGCCTGCCCACCGGAGCTTTCGCGAAAGTGGGAAACCTGCCAGCCCTGAAACCTGCCAGACCTGAAACTTGAAACCTGCTAGACCTGAAACCTGAAACCTGCGAAACCTGAAACCTGCCCCTGGAACAGGCATGGCCAAATTTCAAAGCTAACACTTACACAACAGCCATGCCTTCCAAAATGCTACGACGTATGACAAGCCTTGCAACAAAAAATGCAGCCATTCACCTGGTCGTATGTTTTCTTTGCTTCGCGAACCGCGTCTTCGCAGTCGAAGTAGTTGCCGAGAAATAAACGATTGACAGGCATCCACTCGCAGCTGTCTTTATGAACTTCGTGATCTCCGTTCTTCTGAGCATCCTTATTGACAAAGTAGTATGCCATTAACTTTTTTTGGGGCTATTCTCGCATTTGATAAGAACATCACGAAATTGATTTTCCGGAGAACGTGAATTTGTTTCCGAAGTAGCGGTATATATTACCTAATGCTGGTAACAACGACCGTTGGCGCTCGTGGTCATACGACGACACCGCTGCCCCGACTGTGTGGTACCTGTACACTGCCTCGCCGCTGTCTGACCTTTCTGATACGTGCTTACAGGTGCAGTTGCCGAATTACCACTACCTGGTTTGCAAACGCTGCAAGGCGTGTAGCCGCTCTTTTGTGCCTGTGATCGAGTGACTGCGATCGCACCGGACTTCAGATAGCGACAGCCGGATGCGTGGTATCTTTCACCTGTTCTGGTTATATAAACTGAATCTTCCTTTGCCTGCGAAAAGGCCGGAAACGACAGCAGCAAAACAAATGCGATAACGTATATTAAACTGACTGTTCGGTTCATATTGTTTATCCTTCAAATGAATCGGTTTACCAGCAACGACTTTCGGTAGCACCATTCAGGCACCTCAGGGGTCGGAAAAAGGTTCCAGTACCCACCTGCGCTCTTTCCTTTTGATGAGATATTGTTCGAAAGGAAGCGTTGCCATAATCCTTACCTGATGACGCTTTCGTGGTTCCTTGTCATTCAGATCGGGAAAAAAGAGCGTCGTCTCGATTAATCGGATGTTGTTCGCAAACGCCACGTCAACTTTCCAGGCATCGTTGCTGATCTCATTCATGGCTGAGATATTAAAAAACGCCGGAGTCGTATTGCGATGCACATAGCGAAGTGTTCGTCCGTCACGAATTGTCTCGGCACGAGACACTTCTCCAGCTAACATCTTGTAATTGTTAATCAGCGTCAGTGTGTCGAATGCCACCTGAAGGTTTGCCTCGACATTTTTCTTCGACTGAAGTTTGGCGAATCCATTGTCAAGGCGATATTCATTTCGATAATGTGTCTTAAGATCGAGGTATTCATTCGCGTCTGTCACGACCTGAGCCCCGGAACTGACCAATGCATACCGATGCTCTTGCAATAAAACCGACGCCTTCAGATCCAGATCGCGCAGTCGTTCTGAAATCAAACGCTCTGCAACCTCCCGGCTAAACGCTACATGACTTTCAACAGTGCTATTATTCCGCGAAAGAAATGCCGGTATCCCGACACCTGCGAGCACCAGGACTGCGAGAATGATCGCGAACCGGAATCTGTCGAAGCGACTCTTCTTTCTCACTGATGGCGCCGCCTTATCGCGACCGATTGCTAACGTTAGCGAATCGACCAGGTAATCCATTCCCCTTTCTGCCCGCAGCGCGAATGTGTCAGCCATCGTAATGTCTTTTGCGAGGAGCTCCTCCGGTGTGATTTCAAACAGGACCGGCAGGATCACCTTCCCGTAGTCTTCTTTCGCGAGCAGCGAATAAAATTCGCGCATCGTCCAGTCTTTTTGTATATACGATGGACTAAGGATTACAATTCCGAAACGCGATCTACGAAGGCCGGCGCCTATGGATTCCGTAATGCGATCACCAACGCTTAATTCACGACCAGAATACCAGATCTTCAATCCGGCATGTTCCAGCCTTGCGCAAAGTTCATTGGCAATCGGGAGTTTATCTTCAACGGCGTGAGAAATAAACGCATCGTACTGATAACGGGGCGTGTCCATCTTACCTAAAAGCGAATGAAGCAAACCCTTCATATACGGAGAAGTTTAGTTTCCCGACAGTGATATCTGGTTTCCGAACTACCGGATAAAGCGGAGCTGTGCCATCACATCGTTTTTCATTTCCTTGCTCATTTGCAGCTCATTACCGCCAACCTTGACAACGTTGCCGTCAAACCCGGTGATGTGATTTACATTGGCCATGTACGACCGGTGTATTCTGATCAAAAAGCCGCTTCCAATTTGTTCAGCAACCTGGTTCATGCTGTTTGACAGGGTGTACGTTTTGTCAATACACACCACATCGCAATACGCGCGTTCCGCCCGCAGAAACAAGATGTCATCGATCCTTACCTTTACAAACACCTGGTTGTCAGTCCGAAGAAAAACAAAGTCATTGCGTTTCCCGGGAATCACATTACCCCGGATGCCCGCGTTGTCAAATGCAATCTCAATCGCATGCACAAGATCCGTCTCCCGAAATGGCTTTGTCAGATAACTCTCCGGCATTGTCTTGCGCGCGCGCTTGAACGTATCGTGGTCGCTTAGTTCGGACAAATACACCACGGGGATTCGCCCCGACCGTTGTATCACTTCGGCAGTCTGGATACCATCCATCTTACCAGCGAGGTTTATATCCATCAACACAAGGTCGGGTTGGTCATCGTGCAGACGTTCAACCGCTTCTTCCCCCGAGACATACATTCCCGTTACGTGCATCCCGTGCTTTTCGAGCTTTAACCGGATATCCTCAGCCACAAGCAGCTGATCTTCAACAATCATTACGCTAATGGATTCATTCATACAGGTAACGTTAGTTTATAAGTAGTCCCCGACCGCGTATCAATATGACAATCTCCTTTCAATTGCCTGACAAGAATATTAACCATCTTCAAACCAAAGGAATGTTTCATCTCGTTTTTCGCCGACGTCTCAAATCCGCATCCATTGTCGCGAACCTCAAGCTTCATGGTGTTGTCCTCCACACGGAGTTTTATGCCTATTGCCGGACTATCCTGATCCGCGAAAGCGTACTTAAAGGAATTACTCACCAATTCATTTACGATAAGTCCGATTGGTATCGCCTTATCAACGTCGAGTCTTAGGTCTGGCACATCCATTTGAACAGAAACCTGATTTTCAGAAAAATCATAGGCATTGAGCAGGTATTGCACCAGCTCCTGAAAGTACTCCCTGATTTGCACAGAACGTTCATTTGAGCCGTCATAGAGTTTTTTATGAATCAGGGCCATCGCATTGACACGACTCTCACTGCTGCGGATTGCGAGCAAGGCTGTCGGCTCGGAAAGGTATTGTGCCTGAAGGCTAAACACACTTGAGAGAAGCTGCAGATTATTCTTGACGCGATGATGCAATTCCTGAAGGAGCAGCGACACGCGATTCCTGCCTTCGCGAACGATTCGAAGATTCCAGTAAATCAGAAACGCAAGCACGGCGAGCAGGATCATCGCACCAATGAGCACGTAAACCTGGAATTCGCGCGCGGCTAATTCATTACGCTGCGCGTGCTCACGTTCACTCAGCAGACTTATCTCCTGCTCCTTTTTGTCGGTTTCATAATCGACTCGCAGGGCAGCGATTGTTTCGGCTTTTTGTTTATTGAGTATACTGTCTTTCACCGCCATCAACTCTTTCGTCGTCGCCAGTGCTTCGACATGTCGTCCCAGAAGATTGTACAGTTCTGCGCGCATTTCAAGATTCTGCCGCTTTTCATCAAGCATATCACTATCGCGAATCAAATCAGCTGCGTGGATCAATGATCTTTCCGCGTCGTGCAGACGACGAAGCCGGATTTCGAGTTGCGCGATATTGTTCCAGGTAACAGCCCGCCCCTGAACATCACCAGATTCATCTTTAAGGGAAAGGGATTCACGGTAGTATTGCAGTGCTTTTTCAAACTGGTTCTGCCGCTGATACAAATTGCCGAGATTGTTGAGTGTGCTGGCCAACGAGCTGAAATCCTTCATCGCAACCTTCATGCTATGCGCCTGTTCCAGACAGAACAGGGCGCTGTCGTATTCATTCATCGCCAACCACACCTCACCAAGATTTGTATAGGATTTGGCGACTCCCTTGTCGTGGCCGATGCTTTTACGTAAGTCGAGCGCCTGTTTGCCATAGGATAACGCCAAAGGCAATTCACCCATTTTCAGATAGACAAGACTGATGGTGTTAAACGATGAGCCGAGAGCCTGAATGTTACCGGCGCGCTCATGGGCCCGCACAGCGAAAAATGCATGATCCAAAGATTGATCATACCGCCCCTGATTTTTCAAAAGTATGGCAAGGTTGGTGTGAATTATCGTTGCCTTCGTACTGTCGCGGAGTTCATCATAAAGCTTTAGTGCCGAATCGTATGCAGAAATGGCTCGGTCATTCAACCCAAGGGCGGAAAAGCTTACACCCAATCCGTTGTAACTGGACGCGATCGCCGACGGCCTTTTGTCGTGCTCAATGACTATATTGTAATAACGGATAGCGCTGTCGTATTTTTCCTGCTGAAGAAATTGCCAGGCAAGTCTGACCGCGATTTTAGCACGCTCCTGATCGGTGATATTGTCCCCGTGGAGAACAGAGGTGAGGCTGTCGAGAGAATGCTGTGCGCACAGACTGCTCGATACCAACAATGTCAGGTATGCAATTCTGAAGAACATAAATCGGGGCAAGGCAAGTTACGAAAAAATTACCCCCTCTTGAACATCTCCGTGAATTCCTGCGCGATTCACAGCAAAAACAAAATAAAAAAGGGGAAACCATAAATTGATCTCCCCTTACCCAATCAGATATCAAGCGAATCAATTGGTACCAGGTTACTCTCTTCGTCCGGTGGCGGCGGGATCAGGATTGGTTCGTCGTCATCATCACCCCCTTTAACACGGATCGACTCATCATTACAACTGAACATGGCAATAGCCACGATGAACATCAGGAATTTGATCGTTCTCATTTTAAATAGATTTTTGTTTAAGGCAGGCGCGGGATCAGTTCACTTCAATGCGCGTTTGAAGCGAGACTGACCTTCATCGCCTGAAAGGAATTGGAACAGATGGGGTAGTCCGCGAAGATCTTCACACAGCTACCCCATTGTTGCCGTGATGAAAACCTCCCCGGACCATGTTCCGGAACGATACAAAGTTGGCGTGATGGTACAGGTGACGTGTTACCGCCGCGTACCTGGTTTTTCCTTAATATTTGTTTTGTTTTCCTGAGTTGTTCCTGTTTGCTATATTCAGCTATGGAAGTGCAGGTTCGTCTTCTTGAAAAAGTATTACAGTTGTTATCAGCAGAGACAGGCTACGGCCTGGATCATGCCGGACTAAGACACATCTCGGAAAAAGTATTTTCGTCCGGCAACGAGCGTTACCTGTATCACAATGTTTATCAGCTAATGAAAAAGGCAAAGCCCGAAGACACGTTAGGGCTGCAGGAGAACCGCCTTAATGAAATCGCAAAATTCCTGAGCTATCCGTCGTTCAGGGAATTGCAATTACATCTTGAACATCCTGAAGATCCCGTGCTCACAGCGATGCACGGCAACTATTATTGCTATGTTCGCGCCAGCCATGAAGAAGGATTTATCCTGCGTTCACCTGTGAGTATCTCTGCTGTAAATGGAAAAACATGGCTGAGTCTAAGAGGCAAGATTTATTCATTCGAAGGTGAAGTAGTGCTGAGACAGGGTTGTCTTTTTATTCTTATGCAGTCGGACGAAGGGAAAAGTTTCTACCATGTCTACCGCATCGGCACGCGAAAATCACCGGAGGTATTGCAGGGTGTATTCTCAGGTGTCAGCACGGCTTATGACCCGATTGCAGGAAGGACGGTTCTTATAAGACAAAATGATTCGTTTGATTCATTAGTCAACTCAAAAATCTCAATAATCGAACTTGATAAATCGGAAAGCCGGACCGACCGTATACTTGCAGAATACTTTCGAGAGTATTCACAGAATAATATCAGCACAAAGAAGGCTGTTGGATTTTCGTTGGAAGATTTATTGGGGTAGTTAACTTAACATTTGGTAGGGGCAAACATGAACGTTTACGTTTCTTTTTGAACGGCCTTTTTTTCTACTGCAAAGTCGCGAAGGCGCAAAGGAGCGCAAAGATGTATCGGCCCTTCTCCCCTCTTATGATTATCTGAAATTTCTTTTCGTTTTCTTTCCATGTTATAGTAAATTAAAGTACGCCCTACCGGAAAAATCAGGTGTACCGATTGCTTCCGGCCAAACCCGTTGTCGACGATGTGTTCGTCCAGTTGAAACCGTTTTAGTATTCCGGGACGTGATTGACGAAATAAGACTGCGCAAGTATTTAGCCGCTGTACCAGCGAAAGCAATAAAGTTTTTGCACGACCGCTATTATGAGAGCCTGCTGCGTTTGTCCTATAGATACACACAGGATATCGAAGCATCGCGTGACGTTCTCCAGGAAACATTTATACATGTCTGGGAAAATGCCCGCAAACTTGCCGAACGCAACGATAAACCTATTCAGCACTACCTGGTCCGCGTAGTTAAGCTAAAATCAATCACCAGTTTCAATTCGGCGAATCGGACCAGGACGAACAGAGAATCATTTCTTCAGGACATCGGACCACCTGTTGCGGCATTTTCCGCGGAAGTTGAACTTATCCGACAAGAGGTTATGCAACAAATCCGCTCAATTGTTGAAACGTTCCCGCGCCGCGAGAAACAATGCCTGATGATGAGATTTGAAGACGGGAACAGTCCGCGGGAAATTGCCGAAATACTTCAGGTCTCCGTCAAAGCGGTAGAACGCAGTATAACAAGCGGTAAAAAACGCCTGCAACGCTATTGGAACGACTTGTGAAAAAAATTAGAAACTTAACATAGGGTAAGTGACCATTTCGGAGAGATTAGAGTAAGAATAAAGCCTCAGCTATAATGCGACGAATGAACTGGTTCCTCAAAATGCTTTCATTTCCTTCAGCAAGGGACCCCCGACGCCGACACGGCACCGATGTTGTTTCTCCTGGTGTAAGCGATCTGGCAAATGGTGACTGGAAAGCAATTGATTTTCGTTCACTTAATAATGCCTTCGCAAAAAGAGTCCGCCGCCGCTCCTGTCGCCGGATGATTGCTATTGCGGTGCTGATTCTCCTAATATCAGGAACTTCATTCTGGTTCACATACGCGTACGCGTCGAGATCAAATCATGACCTGGTTTTTGATCGTATGCCATTGCCAAACGCATTGCAGACCATCGGGAAAAAATTTGACACAACAATTACATATGCACCAGATCAGATTGACGGTTGCTGCTTCACCGGCACGTTTGTCGATATCAATTCTGAAAGCGAGCTTCTGAATTCACTCGCTGCGACATTTCATATCAAATTTCGCCGCCGCGACGACGGAAGTTACTTCATCGAAGGGACAGCGCGATGCCAATAGGGTAATCCGAAGACACCTCAACGATGGCCGACACCAGGATGCTGCGCGCTAAAGGATCGTCCCAGCATTGTGAATTTCGTTCCTGTAATGATTAAGCGCTCGCAAGTCCTTTCTCCACAGACGGAAGCAAAAATTGTATTTGATTGTTACAGCTATTTCAAGTGCGGCCAACTCATTTGCTTTTTCTTTATAGCGCCTGATGAGGTTTTCCAGCTCCTTCGTTCGTTCTATATAAAAGGACTTGTCGGCTTGCACAGGCATTGCAGCATCTTTGTTGTTTTCGAGCAAATCGGCAAGGTGAAGCATTCGGCTAATCAGCTTTTCTGCTTTGACGAGTGAGGTCATTGTAAAGCTTTGGGTTATTGCAAGAAAAAAAAACGGGAGCCGGCTACTCTTTATTAACCTAATAACATTAAATGAGAAAAATTTACCGGTCCCGTTGACGATAGCGATTGCATGATCGTCAACACAAGAGTGACGTTCTTTTTAATAACCCTTAGTCGAGGAAGAATTTTTTGAGAGAAGTCAGAATCAGAAATCAAAGAAATCTTTTCTGGGGACGTCAAGTGCGACTGCGATTTCCCACAATGTGGCAATGGTTGGATTCAATAACCCTTTCTCAATTGTAACGATGGTATTTTCTGAGACACCAGCAAGGTCGGCAAGTTGTTCCTGCGTCATCTTCTTATTAATTCGGAGTCGTCTGATATGACCACCGAATGCCTTCAGATTCTTTAAGTTTTTTTCTCTGACCTTGTGTTTGCCCACATTTCAAAAATCCCGGAAAATCCTTTTGACTATCCTACTAACTTTAGTAGCTTCGTTAAGAAATTTCCAACTGGTGGACTTGCACGATGATCATACCGATCAACATCTTTTGCTGAAACTTAAGCAAGGAGATCATACTGCCTTTGAGCGGATCTATCGTCTCTTCGTCAGGGACCTTTATGCTTTTGCCCGTAAAAACATTCCAAGCCGCGAGGACTGCGAAGAGATTGTGCACGATGTCTTTTCATCATTGTGGGAACGGCGTTCAGAACTGGAAATCCAGTCCCTGCGACACTATCTTTTTTCATCGGTACGTTATAAGGTGATTCGTTATTTCCGGCACAACGCGGTAAAAAAGAAGTATGCCATACATTACACGTGGTTTGAAGTGGCATACGAAACGATGGACAAAGAGAACTTCGACCCCGAAACTATTCGCGATCGCGTTATTGAGCGTATAGAAGAGTTGCCCGAGCGTTGCAGAATGGTGACGCGTTTGCGAATCATTGAAAACCTGTCGCACCAGCAAATCGCCGAACGACTCAATATCACAAGGAAAACAGTTGAAGCCCATTTACTTCAGGCCTACAAACATTTACGCAGCGCCTACAGCCAGATTTATCGCACCGGCTGATTCATACCTTACTTTTTAGGTTTACAATTCAATATTTTTTTTCCCCTGATTAAGGGATTCTGTTTTTTATGTTACTCTATACAAAAGGGAAATCCCTTCGTAACTTGGGTATCACAATAGTATGCCGCGATGAACAAGACCGAATTCGACCGGTTAATGGAGCGCTACCTCGAGGGCAACGTGTCGGAGGAAGAACGCGCGAAAATCGAAGCATGGCTTGACGTCATGAAGACTGAAGATCGCGGTGACCTGGATATCACTCCCGAAATGGAGGATCGCCTGTTCGAACGCATTACAAACAAGAATTCATCCGTCGGCGAAGTCACCAAACTCGTGCCCCAAAAAAGCACCAGCGGTATTAACTGGGCACTAGGCATTGCAGCATCGGTGCTTGTCCTTTTTCTCGCTGCATATATCTGGTCGTCATACAACGGTGATCTGACCCAGCCTGAAATTGTAAATGAAAGCGGCTGGAAGAAAGTATTTCTCAACGACGGATCAATCGTATGGCTTCGCGAGGGGAGTGAATTCGCCTATGTTGAAAGAACCCAGGAAGGAATCCGTTTCGGCGAACTACAGGGCGAGGGGCTCTTCGAAATCGCAAAAGATCCTGCTCGTCCCTTTGTTGTCCAATGCGGTGAGGCGCGGGTAACCGTAGTCGGAACAAGCTTTACGCTGAAATCTTCTTCCGGCGAAGTAGAATTGAACGTACTCACCGGAAAAGTATTATTCGACTCCGGTGAAGGTGACCCCGTACCTGTCTTGCCATCCGAACGAATCATTAGCAAGGCCGGCGATATAGCGAAACGTTCCGTTGAGACTTCAGAACTTGCACAAGCATTTGCAGGAACATCATATCTGATGCGTTTTGAGCATGCTACCTTGAAAGAAGTTGCCGAGCGCCTTGAACGAAAGTTCAATGTGTCGGTGCGATTTAGTGAACCAACAACAAATGCCTGCCGGATCACTGCGGATTTTACCGATCAATCACTGAACAGTACGCTGCAGATGATCACCGAAGTACTCGGCGGAGAATTTCACATCGACGGAAAGATCATAAGATTCGATGGCATAGCCTGTAACTAGCCGTTCAGACTGTTTTTTTTTAACCCTAAACCGAACACGATGAAAACCATCCCTGCTTTTCTTTTTAATTCCACCTAAAACAAAAGCAGGAGCGATGTGGTCGCTCCTGCCTGAATAACCGCCGGTTTGCCCACCGAAGGTTATCATCCCTCTTATTACGATTCTGTTGGATTCGTTGTTCTCCGCGTTATGCAGTAGAACCGAGGGTGCTTTGTCTATTCATTAAACAAAACATTTAAAGGTATGAAAAAATGTTTCGCCACAAAACTTCTTCTCGTTATGCGAATATGTGTGGTGCAGGGACTGATCGTCCTCCTTATTTCAATGAGCTGCCTGGCGCATACAGGCTTTGCTCAATTGCTGGATAAGCCGGTTACCGTTCACTTGTCCGACGTGCCCTTCGTGGATGCACTCAAAGAAATCGGTGAATCAGCGAACATCCGGTTTGTGTACAGCGCAGATCAGCTGACATCAGAAAGCAACGTCTCGCTCACAGCCAAGCAGATGCCGCTGCGCCAACTTCTTGAAGGACTCCTCGACCCGCGTGAGATCACATACAAAGTGCACGAGCGCGAGGCGTCAATCACTCTGAGAAAACGGGTAAGTGAAACTCCCGTGCGCGAGTCGCATGACCGACAAGGAAATGTCCATCGAAAAGTACAACAGATAACCGGTCAGGTTACTGATGGTTCAACTGCGCTGCCCATGCCCGGAGTAAACATCGTTGTGAAAGGTACGCTTACAGGTACCACGACTGACAACGAAGGGCACTACGTGATTGAGGCCAATGAGAATGACATTCTGGTTTTCTCTTTCATTGGGTACGCTCCTGTTGAAGCCCTTGTTGGAAAGAGGACCACAATTGATATCACCTTATCGGAGGACATAATGCGGCTGCAGGATGTTGTGATCAACGCAGGGTACTGGGAAGTGAAGGATCAGGAGCGCACGGGTAATATCAGCAAGGTTGACGCTGCTACCATTGAAAAACAACCGATAAACAATCCACTGCAGGCATTGCAGGGAAGAATGACCGGAGTGTACATTCAACAAAATACGGGTGTAGCTGGTGGTGGATTTGACATTCAGATTCGTGGAAGGAACAGTCTTCGAACGGGTAGTGGCGGAACTATCGACGGAAATCTGCCTTTATACATAATAGATGGGATTCCATTCACACCTACGTCGCTCAACTCACCATTCATCACCAATGCTAATTTGCGCGGAGGAAACCCATTGAGCGCAGTCAGTCCTGGTGACATTGAAAGTATTGAAATTTTAAAAGACGCAGATGCAACTGCGATTTATGGTTCACGGGGTGCCAACGGTGTTGTGTTGATCACAACCAAAAAAGCGAAAGCAGGAAAAACGAAGTTTGATATAAACGTCTCCCGTGGCGTCGGTCAGATAAGCAATAAGATGAAACTGCTCAATACATCCCAATATCTCGAGATGCGAACGGAAGGTCTGGCGAATGACGGATACACATCTCTGCTGGAAAATCCGCAGTATGATGTTTATTGGCCGGACCTCAAACTGTGGGATAAGACACGGGAGACAGACTGGCAGGAGACGCTCATAGGAGGAACGGCTGGCATCACTAACGCACAACTTAATCTCTCCGGAGGGAATGCCAGTACACAGTTCCTGGTTTCTGCCGGATACTATGGTGAGTCGACCGTATTTCCAGGTGACGGAAACTTCAAACGCGGATCCACTCGTCTCAGTCTGAACCACAATTCGACGGACGGGCGGCTAAAATTATCATCCGCAATAACTTTCTCGTCAACTTCTAACAGGATACCAACGGCGGACCTCACTTCAACGGCTGTCAAGCTCCCGCCGAATGCTCCCCCGGTTTATACTGCGTCAGGCGAATTAAACTGGGAAAATGGAACCTGGACCAATCCGCTGTCATCAACGGTGAGAAAATATTCCGGCAATTCCGAAAATCTTGTGATAAATGCGATTGCAAGCTATGAGATCCTTTCCGGCCTCGAATTGAAATCGTCAGTTGGGATCACACGAATGCAAGTAAACGAAATATCGACGAGTCCTCTGGCCGCCCGCGACCCCGCTGATCGCGCTGGCAGAACAGGAAGTTCCAATTTTGGGGACGGATCAGTGAGAACCTGGATTGCTGAACCGCAACTCTCTTATATCAGGGAACTTGGTCCTGGCACCTTTACTGCTCTTGTCGGTAGCACCCTACAGGAATCCGTCCAACAGGGCAAAACAATTGAAGCAAATGGATTCACAAGCGATGCCCTTTTGGAAAACATTGATGCAGCTACGACGGTCACCATTCAAAATGCCCGATATGCACAATACCGTTACATGGCATTTTTTGCCCGCATGAATTACAACCTGGGAGGTAAGTATATACTCAATCTCACTGGACGTCGTGATGGCTCAAGTCGTTTCGGTCCGGGGAATCGCTTTGCCAATTTTGGTGCAGTCGGAGCTGCCTGGATTTTTAGTGAAGAAAACTGGCTGAAAGATCACGTTAATATTTTGTCATTCGGCAAATTGCGTGCAAGCTACGGAACAACCGGAAGTGACGTGATTGGCGACTACCAGTTCCTCGACACGTTCACTCCCACAGCCAATCCATACAACTCCACTGGCGGTCTATATGTTTCAAGGTTGAGCAATCCCGATTACTCCTGGGAGACCAACCGGAAAGCCGAAATAGGCCTGGAATTAAGTTTCTTTCAGGATCGCGTTTCGTTCTCAGGGGCATATTACCAGAACAGGTCCTCGAATCAGCTCGTCGGTTTTCCTCTTCCCGTCGTCACAGGTCAGTCTAGTGTCCAATTCAACTTACCAGCCACAGTTGAAAATACAGGTATTGAACTTCAGCTCACTACCGTCAACGTGCGCAACAATAACATCGAGTGGTCAACCGACCTGAATATTACAATCCCTGACAACAGGCTGGTTGAATTTCCTGAGATTGAAAAGTTCAGTGTGTACAACAATCGCTTTGAAGTCGGGAAATCACTTTACATCTACAAGGCAGTTGAATACATTGGCGTGGATTCTGAAACAGGCCTTTATACCTTCAAAGATCGGGACGGGGACGGGGTGATTTCTCCCACGCTTGACATCATCGGCCTCGAAGAGATCACCCAAAAATTCTACGGTGGAATTAATAATTCCCTGCGGTTCAGAGGAGTACAACTTGACGTTTTCCTCCAATTTGTGAAGCAGACTGGGCGTGATTACATCGACTTCTTTT
>JAEZDW010000307.1 GCA_023417955.1 Bacteroidota bacterium | reverse complement strand
CACGTCATCAATATCGTGGAATGTTTTCCAGGGCAATCTCGCCACCTGGCACGCACCGGGAACGCATGTACAACAAGGGAATGCTCACCTGAATTTAGGCATGACGTTGAATGAGGATTCAATTTCTAATTTCTCATTTATAATTTTTAATTGATTGGCTTGCGATAGCGTTGATGTGCAGGATTCATACATCGTTACGCGAAGCTGCATTAGCCCGCCATCACAGAATGACAAGACATATTTCCCATCGGGAACGAATGAGATGGCACAAAACTCTCTGCGTCGTGAACATTGAAGTTAGCACCAGGCAAGCATTAAACATTCTTTCTGATATTTCCAATCACCACGTTCCGTTGTTACTACACGCAACGCGATGCACAACAGGGTTGCACAATTCGTTGCATACAGGAAGTCACTCAGGTAGGTTGCAGGTACGTTGCAGGTAAGTTGCAGGTAGGATGCAGGTAGGTTGCAGGTAGCTTTCGGGGATGAGTTGCGGAAGAAAACAGGCCAAATTTTGAGGCTAAATTTTAGTCTCGATCATAAAAAAAATCAGAACGCAGATGCCTTTCACGGTCGACGCGGAGCCGACCTGAGAAATAGGGTGTGAAAATCTTTTGATGATGGCAAATTTTAAGGAAGCTGGTTTTACTTTTACGAAAACAAGTTGTTGAAGTCATAGGAGAAATGTTCTTTTCAAGTCCTGGCTGAGCTTGAATTAGCGTAGGATAGGAAATCATCCCGTTAACTGTTGATTGATGTTGAATGAATCGTTTTCTTGGCGGACCCAGGATTCGGGATTCACTCCCTTTACCCGAATAAAATCAAAGGTTGGTCACACCATGGTGAAAACCAGAGCTATCGTTGTTTTCATTCTTGTATTGATACTGGCACCCATCTTCTCAATTGGACAACCACAGCATGAAATCGGAACCCCTGAACGAAAACGTCTTATCAGCAAGGTTGAGATATTTGCAGGACCGGGGTTGTCGTTTAATCACGGAAATAAATTCATCGAGAATTACAAAGACAAAAACGTTACGAACAGGCGATTGTTAAAGCCTGGATATGTAGTTGGTATCGGGGCTTATCATTCACTATCACCCCGTTTTGACTTAAATGTCCGACTCCAGTATGAACAAAAGGGTACCCGCAATGAATTAAATACGCCTTCTCTGCCAAATGACAACAGGCAAATTGATTATTTCAATTATTCCTATAAGTATTTATCAGTAACGATCGCTCCAAATTTAATTGCCGGCGTGAAAAAGAGAGTAATCGTATCATTAGGGATATATTATAACAAAGCCAAAGAAATTGTTGGAGATGGCAGGACCTATGATACTCATGGAACAATAAAAAGTGGGGGCTCATATAAGGGGAGATTTTTTATGACTTAACAGATGCCGGTGTACGACAAGGTTTTGCGTGGATGCCACACTTAACCAGCATTCTGAAACCGCCACACTCAGGTCCAATTAGTGGATTCGGAAGGTACTGTAGTGTACAAAGGTACAAGTAATGGTGAAATCAAGATTCCGGTAAGTGGTCTTAAGAAAGGGATCTATTTCCTAAGAGTCAATCAAAACGGAACGACAAAGCAGCAGCGCGTAATTATTGGGCAATAAATTAACATTTCATTTACCCATTGATCTGATTGATTGGAGTTTCTTCAATTGATTTTGTTGGTCTCTGATTTCGGATCAATGGGTATCAAACCTACCTTGTGCGCATAATAATCTGCACGGCGCAATTCATATAGCTCCGCAGTTAGCCGATGACCGGCTGCCCGGAACATCATGTTTCTAAAAGGACGCTGCCAAAAACCTCCTCACACCTTCGGCACCAATCCCCCTTTCTGCTAATTTGCTTCCATGAAACCAATTACCATTGGACTGCTCCGCGAAGGCAAGGTGCCGCCGGATAAGCGTGTGCCCTTCACTCCCAAACAGGCGGAGGAAATTGTACAACGTTACCCGCATGTGTCAATCATCGCACAGTCCAGCAACGTACGCTGTTATGCAGACCGGGAATACGCGAACAGTGGAATTCCCGTGGCTGATGACGTTTCAAACTGCGACATCCTCATGGGTGTGAAGGAAGTGCCAATTCCAAACCTCATAGCAGGTAAGACTTACCTGATGTTTTCGCATACGATAAAAAAGCAGCCGTATAACCGCGGACTGCTTCAGGAAGTCCTTCGAAAGAAGATTACTCTCATCGACTACGAGACGCTCAAAGACTGGCAGGGAAACCGGCTTGTTGCCTTCGGTCGATATGCAGGAATCGTGGGTGCATACAACGCGCTCTATACATTCGGATTGCGCTATAACGCTTTCAAACTGCGCCGCGCTTTTGAATGTTTCGACGTCAACGACCTCAAACGCGAACTTCGCAAGGCAACGATGCCCGCGGTGAAGATCGCGCTCACGGGCGCAGGACGCGTAGCACGAGGTGCCATGGAAACACTCGACAGCGCCGGCATACGAAAGGTCTCTCCGGAAGAATATCTTAATGAAGAATTCAAAGAACCCGTTTACGTCCAACTGAACAGCTCACATTATCACATTCGCAAAGATGGCGGTCCCTTTAAACGTGAGGAGTTTCATAAACAACCCGAAGGCTATGTTTCGGTTTTTGAACCTTATTTCCGCGAGACGGATATATTGATCGCGGGCGCATTCTGGAACCCACGCGCACCGGTGCTGTTCACTCGCGAACAAATGACCAGTCCCGATTTTCGCATTCGAATCATTGCTGATATCACATGCGATATCGAAGGATCGATACCCAGTACAAAAAGGGCGAGCACAATTGTAGATCCGTTGTACGATTATGATCCGCAGCAAGACACCGTTATGCCACCGCTTTCGAACGATCGTTTTGTAACGGTCATGGCGATAGACAACCTGCCATGTGAGTTACCGCGAAGCGCCTCCGAAGAATTTGGTCGCGACCTTATCGACTTTATCGTTCGCCCTCTCGTTGTTGAAGATACGGAAGGCATAATCAAAAGGGCTACCGTTGCGCGTGATGGCGTGCTGACTCCTGGATTTGCTTACCTGTCGGATTACGTGGCCGGCGAAGACGCTCCCTTATAGTTCAACGATTATCCCAATCGTTGGCAAGATGGTACCGGTTGTGTTTGGAATGAATTCGGGCAGATACGAATCCGGGTTTTGTGGATCGGTAACCGCATTGCCGTTGGAATCTCTCACGACGTCAATATTGTCCTGCAATTTGGTTTCGTAGCCGTACAAATTCTGAATGTCCAGATATAAATTCAGACTCCACTTCGCGAAATAGTACTTCTTGTCAACACGAAAATCAAGCTGATGAAAAGGACTGATCCTTTCGGTGTTCAGTCTTGAATAATCGGGAATTCCATAAGGCCTGATGTCCCAGTTCGTTTTACGCAGCGTTTCAGCAAGCAGGTAAGGTGTATATGGTGCAGCACCTGTGTACAGCCATCGGAAGCCGAGTTCCCAGTTGCGTGCAAGGCGTTTGCCGCCGGTCAGACTGACAAGATGCCGGTAATCCCACGATGATGGCGCCAGCGTTTCGTTGTTACCACCAAATTCACTCCTCACCAATGTGTACGACAGCAAACCAAAAAGTCCGTTGTAAAGCTTTTGCTGGAGCAGGAATTCAAAGCCGTAACTTCTACCTTGTGACGTCGATGTCACCGGCGCATTACCAACGATACCGAAGTCGGCACCGAGGTTCGCGAGCGAAATGTTTTCTTCCAGCAGGTAAGGATAGTTCTCGTATTTCTTGTAGAAGACTTCTGTCGTGATACGTGCGTTTCTTTCAAGCTTAAATTCAAGTCCGCCGACGATATGTTTGCTGCGAATATATTTCACACCATTGGTCTTGTTTTCTAGCTCACCTGTGGATGAATTGCGATAACCCAGAACAGTGTAAGCCGGCAATTGATAATAAATTCCCGTGTTCATGTTTGCGCTCAGCTTATCCGTTAGCGCGTACGATACGGAAAGTCGTGGCGAAAGCTGGTCGAGAAGGTTGCGCATTTCCGGTGAGTAGTCAGCAGCATCGGCGCGCAGCCCAAATGATAAATTAAGCCGGTCTCCAAACTCGCGGCTCGCCTGGCCAAACAATCCCCACTTGTTGATTCGCAGCGCCGATGTGAAGTCGCGTATAACGGGTTCGTTACCTATGACGAGCCTGCTGAAGTCGCGTGTGTCGTAAACAGCGCTTTCAAAATTCACGCCTGCAGTGATGTTCAACTTGTCGTTATAGGTTGCGAAATCCTCCATACGCAGACGCCATTCCGTTTCGCGGGAGCGGTAATCCTGGATGTGGTTATCTTCCGTAGAGTCGTCATTACCACGATACTTAATCGAAGAGTTATTCAGCGTGTTGGTGCTGAGCACGACTGTGGTGTTTCCGTTGTTTCTGAAACGATCGTATTTAATCCCGGTGGTATAGTTCCATTGTGTTGAAATAGGGAGGATGTTCAAAAGATATTCAGCCTCACGTTTGTCTTCTGGAGTGTCTGCCTTTTCCGGTGCGTCGTAGTTCAATTCAAAGTCATCAATAGCACCAATGCCGAGTAAGGTAATACGGTTGCGGTCGTTGATCCGTAGCGTGTACTTGAATTGCAGATCGTTGTAAACCGGTAGGAACGGCAGGTTCAACATATCAAAAAGAAACTTCAAATAGGAACGCCTTACGGAAAGAATGAGCGATGACTCTTTGGTGACCGGCCCGTCGAAGGTAAGTCCAAGGTCTGTTGCACCAACAATGGCGTTGGCAATCCACTTGTCCTGACGACCCTCACGAAGTTTGAAATCGAAGACTGAACTCAGCGTGTTTCCTCTGTTGGAAGGGAACGCGCCGGAATAGAAGTTCACTTCCTGAAGCAGGTCTACGTTGATAATTCCAACCGGCCCCCCTGACGAACCCTGCGTCTGAAAGTGATTGATTACGGGGATTTGTATGCCGTCAAGGTAGAAAGAGTTTTCACCAGGAGCGCCGCCACGGATAACAATATCGTTGCGAAAACCCGGTGGAGAGGCGACACCCGGAAGTGATCGGATTACACGCGACACATCGCGATTGCCGCCGGGAGCACGTTTGATTTCGGTAGCGCCGATGCTCCTCAACGAAAGTGGCGCCTCCTGGGATTGAATAAACAAGTTTGAAGCAGAAACGACGACTTCCTGAAGCTGTTCGGCTTCTTCTTCCAGACCGAACCGTACGTCTACGGGGCGGGAATTCGTTACCTGGATTTCAAACAAGACCTGGGGTTTAAAACCCACCGCGGATGCTTCGAGGTTGTACAAGCCCGGATCAATCCCGGTAAGCTCAAATGCTCCGTTTTCATTTGCCGCCACGCCAGTGGTTGTACCCTGTATCCGAATGCTGGCGAAGGGCACCGGCTGGTTGTTTACTTTATTAACAACAGTTCCTTTTATAACTCCCGACTGGGCAATTGCCTGGGTCGCAGCCAGAATCAGGAAGAACGCAATAGACCTCACCACGTATTGTTTTGAAGATTAAACACTTTCCAATCCGAATTGTTAGAACGTCTGGCAATATTCCGGAAAAAGATTCGTACCCGCATTTAGATTTATTATCTGATCGGATAACTTTGGTCATGCTTCTTTATAATGTTACCGTTGGGATCGACAAGGATGCCGAAGAGGAATGGCTGACCTGGATGAAGACCGTCCATATCCCCAATGTCATGAACACCGGAATGTTCATCAATTCCCGAATGTACAAAGTACTTCATGATCAGGAAGATGGGACGATTTCCTATTCCATTCAGTATTTCGCCAAATCGATCGATGAAATACAACAATACCTTGAGGTCTTCGCGCCAGCCCTGGTCGAACAACATCGTCAGCAGTTCCATAACCGCCACGTTGCTTTCCGAACGCTTTTGGAAGAGATTCCGCTGTAAAGACGCGGCGATTTTGTACCTTTCGTTAGCCCGCTGATCCCTCCTGCCGGCTGTTCCAACAACCAAAATTTTACAGCTATGACGATCAGAAAGATTTCTCCCGATGAGCTTCGGCAACTTAAGTTTTCATCCACGGAAGTGTTGACCAGTTTTGCGGACCGCCACGACAGAGAAAATAAACTCCGATCGGCTATGGCTTACACCAATCGTGAGCACGACCCGGTCTGGATGATTGTCAAACTTGAAAATGGCGACCTGGTCGAATTTGATTCGATCATGATCGATCTCGAAGACGACTTCGTCGAACTGCATGGTGGCTATGCTATTCCCATCAAAGCGATCTACGACGTAGGTGTCTAAGTCGAAGTATTAAGCAGACTTTCTATCTGATCACGTTCCAGCGAACAGTTATACCATTCGTTGCTGAGGTGTGATCCGTATTTCTTGTAGAATTTGATGGCGGGCTCATTCCAGTCAAGCACCTGCCACATCATGCCGGAACAGTTTTCATCCAGCGCATGCTGCAGCGTACGGTCAAACAGTTGTTTCCCGATTCCCTTGCCGCGCTCTGATTCCGTAACGATGATGTCTTCGAGGAAGAGTCGCTTTCCCTTCCACGTGGAGTATCGCCAATAGTAAAGCGATAATCCGACAATTCCCTTTTCTCCTTCCGCGACAAAAAATCCAAAAATTGGATTCGGGCCGAAGCCGTCTATTTCCATTTGTTCGACGGTGTTGATCACCTGTTCGGGTGCACGTTCAAATTCAGCGAGTTCTTTTACCAATTCAAGAACCCGAGGCAAGTCTTCTTTTTTTCCTTTGCGAATAATTGTCATCCGACAAAAATAAGGGAACAATACGTCACAAAAAAAAACGGGAGGCGACTCCCGTTTTGAATTTGCATCATTTGAAATCAACACTACATGTCTTTTTTCGCAACCGGAGGTATTACGTTCATGTTGTAC
>JAEZDW010000283.1 GCA_023417955.1 Bacteroidota bacterium | reverse complement strand
GTTTCAACCTGACGAACACCGCCATCGCTATTTCATCGCGAAGGCTTAAGGAGATTGGAATCCGGAAGGTTATGGGCAGCATGCGGAAGCAGCTTGTATTTCAATTCCTCGGTGAAACGATGCTGATTTGTATGCTTTCGCTGTTCCTCGGCGTGATAATTGGCGGCTACCTAATCGATGGCTGGAACACCATGTGGGAGTTTATGCAATTGACCCCCCATTACAGCGATAACATGGGCTTTGTGTTCTTTTTGATTGGAGTTCTTGTCTTCGCAGCTGTTCTCGCCGGCAGTTATCCCGCGTTTTATATAAGCAGCTTTGAACCAATAGGGATTCTCAAAGGTAAGACACGTTTTGGCGGTACCAGTATGCTGTCGAAGGTTCTTCTCGGCGGGCAATTCGCCATTTCGCTTATCGCTATTATCAGCTCGATTGCATTCTGGCAGAACGCGCAGTATCAGAAAGAATACGATCTAGGCTTTAACGTAAACGGTTCTGTTATTGCCTGGCTGGAGAATCCGGATGAAGTGCAGGCGTATAAGACTGCGTTGGAATCCAATCCAGGAATCATGTCCATGGCCGGAGCGTCAAGTGGCATATTCTCAAACCGCGATCACAAACCCGTGCGGCACGAGACAAAGGAATTGGAAGTAGACATCATAGAAGTGGGGGATCACTACCTGGAAACGATGAACCTTACGCTTGTTGCCGGCCGCGATTTCATCAAGGATTCGGAAACCGACAAACACGAGTCGGTAATTGTCTCCGAAAAGCTCGTCAGGAACTTTGGCTGGACCGATCCTCTTGGTAAAGAACTTATTTATCATGACACCATAAGACTTTTCGTCGTGGGCGTTGTAAAAGACGTATATACACTCGGACTGTGGCGCGAGCTGGAACCCGTGATGATACGTTACATCGGACCGGAACGATATTCTCAGATTGTCGTAAGTGCTGCAGCCAAAGACACACCTGAAATACATCAGTTCATGGAAGCCAAATGGAAGGAGCTTTTTCCATATCGCCTGTACAACGGCAATATGCTCGCAGTCGAGGCTCAGGAGTGGGATGATGTAAATAAAAACATTCTCACGATGTACGCATTCCTCGGTATTGTGGCGATGCTATTATCAGCCACCGGGTTATTCTCACTTGTTTCACTGAACATAATCAGACGAATGAAGGAGATCGGCGTGCGTAAGGTCCTTGGTGCCTCCGTAGCGAATATCACACGGATTGTGAATGCAGGATTTTTTATTATCCTTCTTATAGCGTCGGCCTTTGGGTCTGCGATCGGGTTCTTTGCAACGGACGCACTAATGGGTAGCATATGGACGTATTATCAGCCTTCAACGATGTTGACATTTGTCGGAGGGATTTCGATCATGTTTGTCATATCAATCCTCGCGGTGGGCTACAAGGTTTTGAACGCCGCTTCGATGAATCCCGTCGATACATTGCGTGATGAGTAATACGACTTTCTTATGGGCGCTGCAACATTTGCTCTGCCATAACCATCTAACCAACAAAAAATAACGAATCAGTTTTATGTTCAGAAATTATTTCAAAGTCGCCCTGCGGAATATCGCGAAGTATAAATTTTTCTCGGCGATCAATATTCTGGGGATGACCACAGGGATCGCAGCCTCGCTGTTGATCATTCTCTGGGTGGCGGATGAATTGAGTTACGACAAATTTCACATCGATCACGAACGTATTTATCAGGTAGGACTGAATGCGCGTGTTCAAGGGCAATCTCTAAGGATCGCCAATACGTGTCCACCAATGGCTGCAGCGTTGGTATCTGAAGTTCCTGCGGTTGAATCGGCAACACGCATTTTTCCGTGGTTCGGACGGCCTGCATTGAAATACGAGGACAAAGTGTTTGCCGAGGAAGATGTGTTCTATGCAGATTCGAACTTCTTTCAGTTCTTTTCATTTGAATTACTTGAAGGCGATCCATTGACTGCACTGAAAGAACCCAACAGCATCGTGATGGTCCCCGAAGTGGCTTCGAAGTATTTTGGTACGGAGAATCCCATTGGTAAGCTTATCACGATCGACGGTCAGGAGACTACATACAAGGTGACCGGTGTCGTCAAGCCCGCCCCGTCGAATTCGCATTTTCATTACAACGTGCTTGTTTCGTCGGAAAGCAATGAACAAACAAAGTCGCAGGTGTGGCTCGGCAACTGGATGTACAATTATTTCAAATTACATCCTGGTGCTTCTGCGAAGGCTGTCGAAGAAAGGTTTCCTGCACTCGTTGAGAAATATATAGGGCCTGAAATGGAGCGCTTTTTGGGTGTAACCATGTCTGAAATGTCGGAAAGTGACGGCGAGTACGGATTTTTTACAACGGCGTTGGCCGATATTCATTTGTATGACACCTCAAACGGAAACATCGAGCCCTCCGGTAATGTGACCTACGTTTACATCTTTGGCGGAATTGGTGTCTTTATTCTGGTGATCGCTTGTATCAACTTCATGAATCTTTCTACTGCAAGATCATCAGGCCGCGCCAAGGAAGTTGGCCTGCGTAAGACCCTGGGATCCATACGCGGACAAATGATTTTTCAGTTCCTGTCGGAATCTACTATATACAGTTTTGTTTCCGTTGTGCTTGCTATGATTCTTTGTTACCTGCTGCTACCGTCATTTAATTCCCTTTCAGACAAAACGCTTGGAATGGACAAGTTGTTGAACCCAATCGTGATTGCTGCAGCGCTGGGGTTGGTCATTATCGTCGGTGTGCTTGCAGGAAGCTACCCCGCATTTTATCTGACTGCGTTTAATCCTGTTGAAGTCTTAAAGGGGAAAGTACGGGCCGGAATGAAGAGCCGTGGTGTGCGCAGTGTACTGGTGGTTGTACAATTCTTCATATCTATTGGCCTTATCATATTCACGCTGGTTGTTTATCAGCAAATACAATACATGCACGAACGAAATCTGGGTCTTGATAAGCAAAACGTAATGATGCTTAACGCGTGGCGTCTGCGCGACAACAAGGAGCCGTTCCGCCATGCGCTTAATCAGATCGCAGGAGTGGAGAAGATCAGCTACACGAATAATGCATTTCCTGGTGTGAACAATACGACAGTATTTCGTTCGGCTGCCTCTGAACAGGATCACATTATGGGCGTATACTTCGCCGACTATGACCATATGGACGTGTTGAAATTTGAACTTGCTGAAGGAAGATTCTTTTCGAGAGACTTTCCCTCGGATTCGTCTGCAATCCTCCTGAACGAGGCCGCAGCGCGGGAGTTTGGTTTCGACAAACCTGTAGGCGAGGAATTGATCTTTAATCAGGGTGATAACTCTGTCAGGCTACGCGTTATAGGTGTGATTCGCGACTTTAATTTCGAATCCTTCCGCGATAAGGTGCGTCCGATTTCGGTCCGTCTAACAAACAATGCTGGTAATATGTTAATCAGGTACTCAGGTAATCCGCAGGAACTGATTGCCTCGGTTGAAGACGTATGGAAGACCTATGCCGAAAACGAACCGTTCGAATACTCATTCCTCGATGAGCGATTTGACAACCTCTTCCGGGGGGAGCGCCGCATGGGAACGATATTTGGAATCTTTTCCGGGCTTGCAGTTTTCATTGCCTGCCTTGGATTGTTTGCGCTCGCTGCCTTCACCTCTGAACAGAGAACGAAAGAGATAGGTATACGGAAAGCACTGGGAGCGACACCACTTAATCTTACATTGATCCTGTCGGCTGAGTTTATCAAACTGGTATTGATCGCGTTTGTGCCGGCATCTCTTGTAGCGTGGTACGGAGCAAATGAGTGGCTGGCCGGATTTTCGCACCGCACAGAGATAAGCCCATTGATATTTGTAATCAGCGGATTTGCTGCAGTTGCGATATCGTGGCTGACCGTAAGCTTTCAGGCTATTCGCACAGCTGCAACAAACCCGGTTAATTCCCTGCGATACGAATAATTGACTTTAAGAAAGGAATCGCGTAGAGACGGGGTTGAGCAATCAGCCCCGTCTCTTTTTTGGACGGTGCCGTGACTCGAGATACTCATAAATGCTGACGTTCAGCATGAGCAGCAGCATCCCGTAAAAGACGTCCTCGACAGGAATAGTGCCAATCCGAATCCCAAGGTTGTGCGTATTGTCATACCAAACGACTTCGCCAGGAATGAACGAGCCGGTAAGTATCCCATTGACCAGAAAGAATGGAATGAGTATGACTGCGAATGCAATGTAAAAGCGGCCCGTGTATCGTACCCGACGTTTCAATAATTCGTACGCGAGAAAGATGGCCAGCAGCATAAATGTTGAAGCAGTGTATGCTTTTTCAACGTTGTAC